>JBAVJG010000399.1:0-1909 GCA_049687655.1 Anaerolineales bacterium
GGCTACCCTCATTCGTTTTGGCGCAACCGGCGCGGAAATCATGCGAGTGGTCTCTGTTGCTGACAATACGATCCTGGTGGAACGCGGCGTGGACGGAACTGAGCCACGATCCCACAATAACGGTATCGCCATTTACACGGGTACCCGCGTGACCCTATTTGAATTTTTTACCGGCACAGTGTGGCAACCGCAGATCGAGAAGTTCGGCATTTTGCCATTGGTCAACGCCACGTTGATAACCACCCTGGTTGCCATGCTGGTCGCTATCCCGTTGGGAATCGGCGTGGCAATTTATTTGAGTGAATATGCTTCAACACGCGTGCGAAATACTCTCAAGCCAATCCTGGAAGTGCTGGCGGGAATTCCAACCATTGTTTATGGATATTTTGCTTTGACTTTCATGACCCCGCTGTTACGTTCCATCTTTGGTCAGGGTGTCGTGCAAATCTATAATACGGCCTCTGCCGGCCTGGTGATGGGCATCCTGATCCTACCCTTGATCAGCTCTATGACGGAGGATGCCTTGAGCGCCGTACCTCGCTCTTTAAGGGAAGCAGCCTACGCGCTGGGCGCGACGCGTCTCGAAACAGCTATTAAGGTTGTCGTCCCGGCGGCGATCTCAGGCATCTCTGCAGCAATCATCGTGGGCATCTCGCGCGCTATCGGTGAAACCATGATCGTAGCGGTGGCCGCGGGAGCCGGTCCGAATTTCACCTTCAATCCTTTTCAGAGTGCAGAGACGATGACCGGGCATATCGTGCGAATTTCAGGCGGGGATTTATCCTATGACTCTATCGACTACAACAGCATCTTCGCCATCGGTTTAATGCTGTTCTTTATAACCCTGGTCCTCAACATCATCAGCCAGCAAATCGTGCGGCGCTTTCGTGAGGTGTACGAATGATCCAATCAGAAGAAACAAGTCTTCAAAAACCAGAGATCGAATTCAAAGATAATATTCAGGCACGGCACCGCAGCGGCCTGGTCTGGACGATCTTATTTCAGTTTTCAACCATCGTTGGCGTCATCGCCCTCGTGACATTGTTGCTAACGATTATCAACCAATCAAGCGGGATAGTCGTTTATGTGGCCAAGGTAAATCCTGCCAGTTTGGCAGTCGACGGCGTTCCACTGGAGGAACAGACCAAAGAGCAACTGATGGGAGTTCTACAGGCCAATATTTCGCAAGGGGCATATGACAAGCTTGACAGGGATAATCCTTTTGCAACGCAAAGACGCGCTGACGTGTACAACCTGGTGCTCGAAAGGATCGTCAAATACCAGGTAGTTGATTCCTGGCTGTTATGGGACTCAATCACCAACCGGAATAAGATCAACCAGGTTATTGCAGCAGAGTATCCTGAAAATCTAGTGCGCTTCGAAATCTGGTTCAACTGGGATTTCCTGCGACGCAGACAATCCAGCAATCCTGTCATCGCAGGAGTCCGCTCAGCCCTTTTCGGATCGCTCTGGACAATTTGGATTACGATCCTGGTAGCTTTTCCCCTGGGCGTGATGGCAGCTATCTATTTGGAAGAATATGCCACTACTGATAACTGGTTAAACCGCCTCATCCAAACCAACATCAACAACCTGGCAGGGGTGCCGTCCATCATCTATGGCATTCTGGGGCTGGCAATATTCGTGCGCGCCCTGGAAGCGTTTACAAGCGGCACGCTCTTTGGCCTTAGTGATCCAACGACAGCCAATGGACGTACCATTATGTCCGCAGGACTCACCTTAGCCATGCTGGTACTCCCCCTGATCATCATCAACTCACAAGAAGCGATTCGCGCAGTTCCCAATTCGCTGCGCAATGCCAGCTATGGCATTGGCGCTACCAAGTGGCAGACCGTCTGGTCGCACGTGCTGCCAAATGCCATCCCCGGCATCCTGACCGGCACGATTC
>JBAVJG010000400.1:0-7811 GCA_049687655.1 Anaerolineales bacterium
GCGCCGCCGCAAACTGAAGTATTTGCCGCCCAAGATCGCTATCGAAGGCCATGGCATCAAACGCGGACTGACGGCCGTCGAAGCCGCCATCCTGATGGAACAGCCGCTTGATAAGGTCATGACCATGATCCTGTTCGGTGTGGTCAAGAAGGGCTCCGCCGAAGTCGAGACACGCGATCCGCTAAAACTGAAGATCAAAGAGCCGTTGCCGGAAGATCTGCATGAATACGAAACACAATTTTTACAAGCATTCCGCCCGGACGCCAATGCCAAACAGCGTCGCACAGACCTACAGGATATGACGATCAATTTGGTCAAATCGGTCTCCCAGAAGATGAAAGGCTTCAGCCGCAAGGAGACAGTGGCTTACTATGAAAATATTATGGAACGCGCCTGGGCACAGATCACAGCCGCGGATACGCCCGAAGTACAGAGCAAGCTGTTCGACGACGCGATGGAATGGACCATGCTCGATAAAGATTACGACGAGCGCACACGCCGTACCTTCACCGGGCCTGTCTTTGTTCCCATGTGGTGGGGACGTTTTGATCCCGGCTACGGTCGCTCGGTCGGCGGTGCTCGCCCCGTTTCGGTGGGCGGTTCTGCTCCTTCGTCAAGCTCCAGCGGCTTGCCCGGTGCGGCCTTCGCCGCTTCGGTAGTGGGCGGTGTGCAGAACTTCTCACAGAAAGTGATCGGCAACGTGGGCGATTTCACCAGCAGCGTGACCAACAAAACCAACCCGATTCCCAAATCCACCAGCCGCAGTCACGGTGGCCGCTCCGGCGGCGGATGCGCCTGTGCGTGCGCCTGTGCTGGCTGCGCCTGTGCCTGTGCAGGTGGGGGCAGGTAGTAAATCGTAATAAGTAATGAGCGAAAGGTATTAATGGTATGGCTTTCTCAGACAAACTCAAATCAATGTTTGCGCCATCGTCCACCGTCCATGGTCCATCGTCGGGGTTGTATCACTACGCCATCGAAAACCCGGACGAAAAATCGCGCGTTCACCTGCGTGTAGATGCGGACGGTCACGGTACGCTGGTGGTCAATGCCAACTGGGTCATGCATCTGAATCCGACCGCGGCATTGATGGCCTGGCTTTTGTTGGAAAAAACAGATGAAAAGGATGCGATAAAAACTATCCAGCGTGAATATCGTGTCAGCACCAATCAGGCGCGAAGTGACCTTGCAGATTTTAACCTGCAACTGGATGAACTCATCCGACCGGATGGCGCCTGTCCCGTGCATGAATTGGACTTGGATACCCTGATGCCATTCAGCGCGCGCCCGTCCGCACCCTATCGCATGGATCTGGCGGTTACTTATCGCTGCAACAACGATTGCGCGCACTGCTACAATGCGCGCGAACGGGATTTCCCCGAACTGACTACCGCCGCCTGGAAGGATATCCTGGATAGGCTCTGGGATTTGGGCGTACCGCATATCGTCTTCACCGGCGGTGAAGCCACGCTGCGCCACGACCTGCCAGAGTTGATCGCACACGCCGAAGCAAACGGACAGATCACCGGGCTGAATACGAACGCGCGCCGTTTGGCTGATGAAAAATATGTGCAGCGGCTTGTGGACGCAGGACTGGACCATGTGCAGATCACGGTCGAATCCTGTGAGGCAGACATTCATGACAAGATGATGCGCGCCAAGGGTGCGCACAAACAGACTATCAAGGGACTGAAGAACGTGCTCAACAGTCCACTGTATGTGATGACCAACACTACTATGCTGCGCACGAACGTGGACACCATACCCGACACGCTGGAATTCCTGGCAGACCTGGGCGTACCCACTATCGGCCTGAACGCGCTCATCTACTCCGGCAACGGCCTGACAGTTGGTACTGGCCTGGCCGAGAGCGAATTGCAGCCCATTCTGGACATTGCCATCCAGAAGACCGAGGCGCATGGCCAGAAACTGATCTGGTACACACCCACGCAATATTGCCAGTTCGACCCGACCCAGCAAAATTTGGGTGTCAAAGGCTGCACTGCCGCGTTGTACAGCATGTGCATCGAGTCGAATGGGGATGTGCTGCCCTGCCAATCTTATTACACCCCACTGGGTAATATGCTCGATAGCGATTGGGATTCGATCTGGAATCACGATCTTGCAGTACGCTTACGTGATCGCAAAGGCCTGCCTGCCAAATGTGAGGGATGCGGATTGGTGGCCGAGTGCGGTGGCGGTTGCCCGTTGCAATTCGAAAGCCACCGCAAAGAATCTAGTATTGATTTGCCCGTCATTGCTTCTGTTTAATTATTGAGGGAGCATTCAGGAGGAACCATGAAAATTTTCAACCGCCTTGCTGACCAATTTTCGAAAGTCAAACCGCTGCCGGAAGGCACGTATCATACACAGGCCGCGCCGGAGGATGAAAAGCCCTATCGCCTTCACCTGCGATTGCGGGCGGATGGATCCGGCATGCTGGTAGTCAATGCAGCCACAATCCTGCATCTCAACCCCACCGCTGCGGAATACGCCTATCATTTCATCAAGGGCACACCGCCCGAAGTAGCCGCGAAGGAAATCTCACAGCGCTATCGCATTACAAAGGGCGTCGCGCTGGAAGACTACCAGGACTTTGTGGACCGCATCCAGACCCTGATCGATACGCCGGATCTGGATCCGGTCTCTTTTCTGGACTTCGAGCGCGTGGCGCCTCACTCTGCTGATCTAACTGCTCCCGTGCGCCTCGACTGTGCACTGACCTACAAGCTACCCCCCGATACAAACGCCGATTACGCCCCAGCCAAACGAGTTGACCATGAACTGTCCACTGAGGAATGGGGACAGATCCTGGATATCGCCTGGCGGGAGGTCGTACCGCATGTCACATTTACGGGCGGCGAAGCGACCCTGCGCGCAGACCTGCCTGACCTGATCGCACACGCCGAGAAGAACGGCCAGGTATGCGGCCTGTTGAGCGACGGCCTGAAACTGGCTGACAAAAGTTATCTGCACGTGTTGCTCAACACAGGCCTTGACCATCTGCTCTTTCTGCTGCAACCGGAGAACGAAGCTTCTTGGCAGGCGCTGGAGACCATCATGCCCGAAGACCTGTTCACTACAGTGCACATCTCGATCAAAAAGGAAACTTTGAAAAAATTGGATGAAATCTTGGAAAAGCTGGCAGAGCTCGAGGTGACCAGCCTGTCGCTGGGCCTGGCCGATGTCTCTCTGCGCGAAAGCCTGGAGGATGTACTCGACAAAGCTGCTAATCTGGGCATGCAACTGGCCTTTGACCTGCCTGTGCCCTACTCCGTTGATAACCCGGTTGCGTTCGAAACCGCCAAAGATGATGTTCCCTCCGGGGCTGGCAAGTCCTGGCTCTACGTGGAACCAGATGGTGACGTGCTGCCCGCTCAGGGCATGGCCGATCAGGTGCTTGGCAATTTACTGAGAGATCCCTGGGAAACTATCTATCAATCCTGAATTGGACTAACGATGACCGATCCCATCCAGACCGCACAAGAACGCTTTGCTGAAGGCTTCAACTGTTCCCAGGCTGTTATCTCTGCCTACGCGTCTGAATTTGGACTCGACGATGAAGTTGCCTCTAAACTTTATTCGCCGGTCTGTAACCCTTCCCGTCCGCAGGTTTCGTAGATATAGCCGGGGAATTCAGCGTGCATGGCGTGCGATTCTACAAAATTTGAATGCTTCCCCCAATCGAACCCCCGAGAAATGCCTGTAGGATTTAATGGTATGCTTGCCTAAACTCTCTTTAGAGATTGTAGATGAATTTAAAACCATCATTCCGTTTCATTCCCTTTATCGTCATAATATTCGCAGCCAGCCTGGCCTGCAATTTCGTAACGAATTTCGAACCCTACACCCTGGAAGAACCAGTCCCTTTAGAAGCACCCGTAGAGGTCGAACCGTTTCCCGATACCCCTTCAGGGCCCTTACCCGTTCCCGAAGCGATGCTCTGCCCAACGGTCACGGACAGAATATTGGAAGTCGCTACAGAGTTCTATGAAGAAGATTCAGGGGATGAAAATAGTGAAGAGCCCCAAGAACTTTACCTGGTTACCTACAGCGTTTCAGGAAACCGGATCAGCGATCCAATCTATTACGAAGATGTCTCCGCGGACCTGACGATTTATCAGGAAGACCATGTCGGCCACCAGGAGATTTGGGATTACTTCGTCACCCTGATCCCGGTTGGCGAACGCAACTCCCTGGCAGAGTATTCCGTGGTCACAGATGGCGAAGGGGAGGTGCTGGCCGCCGTCTCGCAGACCTTATACGATCCCGCACTTTGGGGTCTTGAAGTCGACATCCGCGATTCGGACGACAGGCTCAACCTGACCTATACTCTCATTCACGAATATGCCCACTTGCTGACACTCGGTCCTGACCAGGTCACGCCCAGCGAGGCGGTCTTCAATAATCCCGATGACGATGACATTTATTATGATGAGGTCAGCGCCTGCCCGGATTACTTTCCCGGGGAGGGCTGTAGTAAATCTACCTCTTATATCAACTCATTTTTCAACCAGTTCTGGTCCGACATCCATGAAGAGTGGCAGGATATCAACCTGATCGAAGACGATGACGCTTATTACGAAGCGCTGGACGACTTCTACTACACCTATGAAGACCGCTTCCTTACTGACTATGCGGCTACCAACCCCGAAGAAGATATCGCCGAAGCCTTCACCTTTTTCGTGCTTTCGCCCGGCCCAGACGATAATACTATTGCTGATGAGAAAATCCTGTTTTTTTACGATTATCCCGAACTGGTGCGCTTGCGCGATGAGATCAACACCGGGATTTGCAGTCTGAACCGATGAGTGAACTCAACCGTCCGATTATCGAATCATACTGGGTAGAACCGGAACGTTTCCTGGCCGGGGAATATCCCGCTCACGCATTTGGTGAGCAACTGCGCCAGCACCTCGATACCTTTTTAGATTATGGCATCGATACCTTCATCGACCTGACCGATCCTGATGAACTGCCCTCCTACCTGCCCATATTAAAGGAACAGGCTGGTTACAACAAGGTAGACCTCAATTACAAGCGCTTCACGATCACCGACCATAGTATCCCCGAGCCCGATACGATGCGGGCCATCCTGGATGAAATTGACTCAGCGCTGGAGTCTGGTCGAAAAGTCTACCTGCATTGCTGGGGCGGGATTGGCCGCACTGGAACCGTGGTCGGTTGTTATCTCGTCCGGCACGGGTACAGTGGCGAGCGGGCTTTACGGCAACTGGCCGAGTGGTGGAAAGATGTTCCTAAAAGCCGCATCTGGCCGCACACGCCGGAGACCAAACGGCAGATGGAATTTATTTTGAATTGGGATGAAGATTCAACCTCACCCGACCCTCACCCCTGACCCTCTTCCTCCCAGGGAGAGGGAGAAAATATGAACTGGCACGCCCGTTATTCTCAGCAAGCCAACTGGACACGCGAGCTGCGCGATTACCTCTTTGATCAGACTGGACTAAAGACAGCAGGCCGTGTGCTCGAGGTGGGCTGCGGCACGGGGGCGATTCTCAATGAGATACAGACCAACGCGATACATGGCCTGGACATTCAGCCTGCTACCATTAAGGAAGCACGAGTCCACGCCCCAACCGCCAGACTGACCTGCGGTGATGCCATATCCCTTCCATACCCGGATAATGTTTTTGATATCACCTACTGTCACTTTTTGCTATTGTGGGTTTCAGACCCACACAGAGCTTTAGATGAAATGAAACGTGTCACCCGGCAAGGCGGACATGTGCTGGCGCTGGCTGAACCCGATTACAGCGCCCGTGTGGATGAGCCTGCCGGACTGGCTGTGTTGGGACGCTTGCAAACCCAGGCCCTGCGCAGGCAGGGAGCAGATCCGTCCCTGGGAGGCAGGTTGGCAGAACTGTTCTACCAGGCCGGGATCGAGCTGGTTGAAACGGGAGCAATCGAAAATAAAAGGGAAGATGCGCTCACGTCCACTGAATGGGAACTGGAATGGGCTGTGCTGGAAAATGATTTAGCGGATTTCGTCCCGCAAGAGGAAGTCCAGCGCTTGAAAAAACTGGATGAGGAAGCCCGGGCGCGCGGAAAGCGTATATTGCACGTTCCTACCTATTTTGCCTGGGGGCATGTTTAAGCAGTATAATGCCTCCCGAAAGAATATCGGAGGTAATTCGTTGGAATTTTCACCTTTTGAAGATGAGGCTCTGGAAGCAAACGAGCCCTCACAAGATTCACAATCTGTCAAGCGTTTTTTTGTGGATTTACTGGAAACTGTCATTCTGGCAGTCGTACTTTTCTTTGCGATCAATGCCGTCTCGGCACGTGTGCGTGTGGACGGTTTCAGCATGGTGCCTACCTTGCAAGACGGCGAGTATGTGCTGGTCAATCGACTGGCATACCGGAACAGTTTGCCGGAGCGTGGCGATATTATTGTGTTTGAATCCCCGCAGGTCTCCGACCTGGATCTGATCAAACGGGTGATCGGTTTGCCCGGAGATAATATCAGCATTTCCGGTGGGGAGGTACGGGTGAATGGCCAGGTTCTGGAAGAGCCCTACATCGCTGCCGCGCCGATTTACAATGGTGAATGGCCCGTACCCGAAGGCAACCTGTTCGTGTTGGGCGATAACCGTAACGATTCGTCCGATTCACACGCCTGGGGCTTGTTGCCGATTGACAATGTGATCGGAAAGTCTATTTTGATCTACTGGCCGATTCCCGAATGGACTCTGATCGAGCATGTCGAATCGGTGGCGGCAATTCAATAAAATATTCTATAATTATAGAAAAATTTGACGGATGTTCAGAACATGTTTGCAGCGAAAGAAGTTTACTTAGGAGAACAGGCATGACCAAAGTCGAGCTGCCCAAACCTACTCAGTGCAATGAATGCCAGGCTGGTATGATGCAAGTGCGTTACATTACCTACTTTACCTGGTTGGGTGAAGAGTTGATTACGGTTCCGAATTTCCCAGCCTGGATCTGTGATATGTGCGGACGGCGTGAATACGATGAGCGTGCTATCTCCTGGCTGACGATGCTGCTCAGTCCGAATGCCGGCAGGCCGACTTCGAAGGTACGCCGGCCCATGGCGATCAGGCCCAAGCCAGACTCCAGTCGTCCACACCCCGAGTAGTCCATTAAGGAGTAACTATGGCCATGGAAACATCGCCCCGGACTTATCGCTTTGTGCCAGCAGACATTTATACGTCCGGTTACCGCGTCGTTGGAAAAGTCATGGTCGCAAACACAGGCGTGATCGGGTTGATGAATGACATAACCAATTCCGCCATGGAAGTTCACGACGCCAGGTTGGCAAAGATCCATATGCCCACCAAGCTGGTGGACCATTTTGACATGGTACGCATGGTCAAAAATCGTGTGATGGTCATGTGCCTATCACGCCGCGAAGACTTGGGACCGGCAGCATTAGTACGCGGCGGATACGGGACCATCACCGATTATCCGGTGCGGTTCACAAGTCAAACGTATGAGGTGGAGGGAAAACTCGAATTGCCCGGGCGTTTCGACTTCCAGGGCCTGATGTTCGAGGGCACGCGTCATTTTATCCCTGTGTTCGATTCGGTCTTGACCGCCATCCTGATTCCCAACTTGCGCGTGGAGAGTCCCGGTATGTTGTTCAACCGTCATCACGCCGACGTGGTCGCTTTGCTCAACCAGCGCGCCAAAGAGGAAAAATAATCACAAATGCTTGACCGATATGGGAGGGGATGATAAAATCCCCCCGCTCAATCAAGCCCCCATCGTCTAGTGGACCAGGACGCAGCCCTTTCAAGGCTAAAACCGGAGTTCGAATCTCCGTGGGGGCA
>JBAVJG010000401.1:0-5341 GCA_049687655.1 Anaerolineales bacterium
GATATGGCCTTCAAGATGGATACTATTTGGCAATCGGTGCTGGTGATGGCCGGATCGCTTTTTGTAGCGGGAGCAGTTGTGGGCGCGGTCCATGGTGCGTTTTTGGTCAGATTGGCGGAGAGGTCAATTTACGACTGATGGGCGGGTAGCAGGGGCCTGAGATCCAATCTTCATACTCTATGTCAAGGTCTCATCCACTTTGGATGAATATGGAGTAATCGCTTAGGTGTGGACTTTTTAAGTTAGATCAACGTTTCTCTTTTCTCGTATTTCCATTTCCCATCGAAAATAAAAAATCTCTAATTGTGCTGGTTTGCACAATCGGCTTGTTTGGAGGTTTATTTTGTCATTATTTTTCCTGTTTTTACCTCCTGGAATTGAAAAGTCTAATCTTTTGAAGCCTGTTTTGGAGCCTGGAAAGGTGTATTCTTATGACAGAAAACTGACAAAGGAGATACACCATGAATAACAAACTGTTTCAATTGCACAAAATCAACCGCCAGCACGTCCAACTCATTCTTTCCCTCATCGCTCTGGCAATGCTCATTCTTGGGATCGGCGCACCGATGGACGGCGGTGGAGCAACCATCTAGTACCGCAACAACATAAGAAATAAGGAAGTTACGACACAAGTGATTTTGTGGTTGGGGCTTGTCATTGGCTTAGTGACGGGGTTGGGATTGTCCAGGTGGCGTGGTCATCCCTACCACCCTCCAACGCTTAATCATGTTTGGCTGGTGATTGTGGGTTTCCTGCCCCAATTTCTTGCTGTTTACCTTGGAAATACCCGCATGATCCCGGATTGGCTGGCTGCCCTGAGTATTGTGACATCACAGCTTATTTTGCTCATCTTTGCATGGCTCAATCGACATTTGGCGGGAATGTCGATATTGATATTTGGTTTGGTGTTAAATATGGCTGTGATGGTGGTGAACGGTGGCTTTATGCCGATAAACCCCAATACAGCCGAGCGAATTGTCGGTCCGGAAAGACTTGCCTCGTTTGAGCTTGGGAGTCGAATTGGCTATAAAGACATTCTACTTCCCAAAAATGGAACCCGCTTGGAATGGCTGGCGGACCGTTTCCTGCCTCCTGCCGGGTTTCCCTACCAGGTAGCATTCAGCCTGGGTGACATTTTTATTGCATTGGGTGCATTCTGGATCCTGGCTTATCAAAAACCAACTGATTAGGAGTATTTTATGGCTACACCACAGACCTATCAAAAATCTTTTTTGCCTCTTAGAGTTGCCAAATCCCCAAGGAATTTAGCGGGCATAAGTAAATTGTTCGAGGCCGCTGTAGTAAACCGCCAGTTTTGCCAATTGTTACTCAGCCAGCCTGAGACTGCTTTAAAACAAGGCTATCTTGGGAATTCTTTCGAACTTACTCGGGAAGAACAAGCTCTGATCATTTCCATTCGGGCAAACTCATTGCCCGATCTGGCCCAACAAGTAACCACAGTGTTGGGGTAAATCTATATTCAAGGAGACTACAGCTCATTTATACGTATCTACTGTCTGTAGTAAGGCCGGATAAGGTTGTGTCAAGGGGACGCAACGCGGAGGGGGGGCGTTGCGCCTTATATTGTCCGTTCATACAAGAGTAACGCGATGCTTCAAGCTGTCATTACTGCTCTTCCGATACTCATACTCGAAATAGATGAAGATGGAACTATCCTGGATTACAACAGCGATTCTCCATCTCTGTTTGATGTTCACCCGGAATCATTTCTCAACCGTCATGTGAGCGCTTATTTTCCAAATCATGTAGAAGGCGAACTACAAACTGTTCTTTCGGCGATGGGGAAAGCTGATCAACCACCGATTATTAATTATGCAATGGATATTGATGATGGGGAACACTGGTTCGAGGCTCGGTTTATCGCTTCGAACAGAAAACGCAATATTGTTGTAATTCAAGATATAACCAGACACAAGATCAACGAGGCAAGAGTACAAAAACAGCTTGACCAGATGTCTGCATTGCGAGCCATTGATCACGCGATCACTTCAAGCGTAGATTTAAATCTGACATTAACCATCTTGCTGACACAGTTGGTGAAGCATTTACAAATTGACGCGGCCTGCATCCTGTTGTGGAATACTGATACCGAAAGATTGGAATTTGTAGCTGGGTTAGGATTTCGTACCAATTCGCTCAGCCATACCAAGCTCAGACTCGGTGAAGGCTATGCCGGCATGGCAGCACTTGAACATCGTGTCATCAAAAAGGAATACCTTTCCAGCCATGATACGGATTTTTTGCGTTCCCCCACATTTGGGCAGGAAGGTTTTGTTTCGTACTTTGGCGTTCCCTTGATTGCAAAAGGACAGGTCAAAGGCATTTTGGAGATTTTCAACCGCTCATTGATAAATCCGGATGCGGAATGGTTATCTTTCCTCGAGATGCTCGGCGGACAGGCGGCAATCGCTGTCGACAACGCCACACTATTCAGCGACCTGCAACGGTCCAATACAGAGATTACCTCAGCCTATGATGCCACTATCGATGGCTGGTCACGTGCCCTGGATATGCGCGATCATGAAACTGAGGGACACACACAACGCGTCACAGAAATAACCTTGAAACTGGCTCGCCGCATCGATATTCCCAAAAAAGATCTCATCCACATACGTCGTGGTGCAACTCTCCACGACATCGGGAAGATGGGTATTCCCGATCGAATTTTAAATAAACCCGGCCCGCTGACAACCGAAGAGTGGATCACGATGCGCCAGCACCCGCAATATGCCTGTGCGTTGCTTACTCCGATTGATTATCTCCGTCCGGCAAAAGACATCCCCTGTTACCATCATGAAAGATGGGATGGCAGTGGATATCCGACAGGAATGAAGAGGGATGAGATTCCATTGACCGCGAGGCTTTTTGCAGTTGTAGATGTTTACGATGCATTGACCTCAGACAGACCTTATCGGTCTGCATGGACGAAACAAGCTGCTATCAATTACATCCAACAAGAGGCAGGCAAGCTTTTCGATCCGACCATCACAGCTACTTTTTTAAAATTGGTCCAAGAAAAAGAGCTTGCATACAATTACGAATAACTTCTCTGGGTATCGAACAACATCATCCCCTAGCCTCCCCAGCGGGGACCCGGAAACAATAATCCTCCCGAAGGAGGACAAGAGTGAGCGCGCTGGGACTCGAACCCAGAACCAATGGCTTAAAAGGCCACTGCTCTACCATTGAGCTACGCGCCCGACAGGGGACCATAAAGCGGAAGTCATTCTATCACGGGCCTAATCCCTCGTCAACGTAATATCTCTCGAACTGGAAACGTCTGTTGAATATCTGGAGGTCTAAATGGCTGAATTAATAAATGTTACCGAAGATACATTTGAAGAAGAAGTAATATCCTCAACTGAACCTGTACTGGTGGATTTCAGTGCGGTCTGGTGCGGCCCATGCAAAATGCTTGACCCGGTTGTCAAGCAACTGGCCGGGGATTGGGATGGCAAGGTCAAAGTGGTTAAGATCGATGCCGACGCAAACCCGAATATTCTTATGCAATACAGTGTATTGGGCATTCCCACTCTGTTATTCTTCAAGGAAGGGGAGATCAAAGAACGCGTCACTGGTTACTTGCCAAAAGACAAGCTGGTAGCTAAATTCTCTCCTCACTTCAACTAAAAGACAAACAAATGAAAAATGGGCCACGGGCCCATTTTTCATATTAACTCTGGAAGTGACTATCCAGTTCGTTGAAATCTACCCTGGAAGTCATGTCCAAACTAATCGGTGTGACCGATACCCGGCGTTTGTTACGCACGACAAACACATCACTGTCCGAAGGCTCTTCCTTCAACGGTGACGCTTTCTTATAGCCGACTGTTCCCGGTTCAGACCAGCTTTCACGTTCCGGAGCAACTGAATCGTAATAACGCTGTTTTGCCAGGCGCGTCCATTCCCAGTCAGTATCAGGGCTGGCATCGTCTGGCACATCCACCTTAAGCAGGTCTACATCCGGAAGCGGCGGTTTTTCCATTAGAAAGCGAGCAAATTTGAGCGTGAAATGAGCCGCCCCGGAAAAATCAATTTCGCGGGAATATGATAGGTGATGTTCCTTCGCCGTTTCCAGCGAAACTGCCAGGGCGCGGAATCCCAGTGCAGCCGCTTCCATCGCAGCTCCCACCGTCCCGGAAATGGTGATGCCCGTCCCAAGATTAGATCCATAGTTAATACCCGAGACGACCAGGTCCGGTTTTTGGGGCATGACTTCCAGAATGCCATGCAGGACAGCCTGGGCCGGAGTCCCACCGACGGCGAACACGGGCCAATCCTGACCCTTGATCTTTAACCGTTCTTCTTGAATGATCCCATCTGACGTAACCGGCAGGCTGCGACCCATGCCCGAAGATTGATCGCGCGGAGCAACGACAGTGACGTATCCCAACTCAGACAGGGACTCAGCGGCAGCCCATAAGCCTGGCGATTTGATGCCGTCATCGTTGGTCAGCAAAATTTGACATTTAGACATACGACCTCCCATAGAAAACAAAAGAAGCGGGTACACCCGCTTCTATGGTTAGCGCCCTCGGCGTGACTCGAACACGCGACCTATTGCTCCGCAAGCAAGCGCTCTAATCCACTGAGCTACGAGGGCGTATGGCAAGGGTGGATTTTAATGCAGATTCATAGGCAGGTCAAGTGCGATTTGAATGGCGAACGTATTTTTTCCATTTGCCCTTGACACCATCCACTTTTTTGCCGATAATATATCTTAACATTATAAAGGCTACGACAGAGGAAAGTACGTCAGCAGAAGTCGCCAGAGAAGCAGAGAGCATTGGCTGAAACTCCCGCCCGGCAGAACCTGACCGAAGTTCCCTCTTGAGCCGCTTGAGTGAATGGGAACTATTAGTTCAGGCCGCAATCCCGGCGTTATGTGGGAGGCTGATGATGGTCAGCGCTAAGTGAGCCACATCCTGAGCGACATCGTCCCCGAAGGGGAAGTCGAAGGAAGGCTAATTTGGGTGGTACCGCGGGAACTCCCTCCCGTCCCAATGTGGACGGGAGTTTTTATTTTCGGAGGTAAGTATGCTAGAGAAATTGAAAGAAATCGAACAGACTGCATTGACCGCGCTCGAGTCTGTCAAAGACCAGGCCGCGCTGGATACCTGGCGCGTTGCACATTTAGGACGCAGCTCTCCGGTTATGGGGGTCTTTTCGAAGTTGGGGAAGCTCTCCAAAGAGGAACGTCCGGTTGTGGGACAGGCTGCCAATAAGGTCAAGGTTGCGTTGGAATCTGCCCTGGCCGAGCGGACGGAGGCCGTCAGGGCGGCGGCGCTGGCCAGATCGCTGGAAGAGGAAGAACTGGATG
>JBAVJG010000402.1:0-2146 GCA_049687655.1 Anaerolineales bacterium
CCACATTGGGACCTGGGCCCGGAACTCGGCATCATCGACTTCGAGCGTGGGGCGAAGATTACCGGTTCGCGTTTCTATGTGTTGAGCGGTCCCGGCGCCCGCTTGCAGCGGGCACTGATTGCCTTCATGCTGGATCTGCATATCCGGCAGGGGTACACCGAGAAGTACCTGCCCTTTATGGTAAAAACCGAGACGGTCTACGGCGCAGGGCAACTGCCCAAATTCGCCGACAACCTGTACAAGGACCATGAAGAAGACTTGTATTTCGTGCCGACTGCCGAAGTCCCGTTGACGGGCTATCACATGGACGAAATCCTGGAAGAAGCCGACCTGCCGCGTCTTTATACGGGGTATACTCCCTGCTTCCGTCGCGAAAAGATGAGCGCCGGGCGGGACGTGCGCGGCATCAAACGTGGCCACCAGTTCGACAAGGTTGAGATGTACATTTATTGCAAGCCGGAAGAGTCGAACGATTGGGTAGAAACGATGCGTGAAAATGCCGAAGCCACCTGCGCCGAATTGGACATCCCCTATCGTGTCAAGCAGCTATGCACGGGCGATCTGGGCTTTGGCTCAAGCATTACCTACGACATCGAGGCCTGGGCACCGGGCTGTGATGAGTGGCTGGAGGTTTCATCGGTCTCGAACGTGACCGATTTCCAGGCGCGGCGTGCTAACATCCGTTACCGGCCCGAAGAGGGTGGTAAAGTCAAATTCCCGCATACCTTGAATGGATCGGGGCTTGGCCTGCCGCGCACGTTGATCGCTGTGATGGAGAATAACCAGCAAGAAGACGGTTCGATCATTGTGCCAGACGTGCTGAAACCCTGGATGGGTGGCATCGACGTCATTCGTCCGTAATAAAAGCCTTGCGAAGGTTCCAATCCTTCGCAAGGCTTTTTCATTCGGATTTTATGACTGATATCGAATTTCTCTTCCGGGTGCTGCTCGAAACACTGACCTTGTTCTTTATGCTGGTCGGCCTGGTAGGACTGTTGATCCCAATCTTCCCTGGTCTGGTGGTCATGTGGTTGGCGACCCTGTTCTATGCCCTCATTCAGGCATCGATTCAGAGCATGACCTGGTTCGAGTGGGTACTTTTTGCCATGATCACGCTCTTAATGATTGCAGGGAGCATCGTAGACAATATCATCATCGCAAATCGGGTGCGTGAGAGACAAGTGCCCTGGGGATCGATTATCATCGGTTACCTGGCCGGGATTATCGCAAGCATCTTTTTCACACCGTTGATCGGGATCTTCGCTGCTCCGGCAGGCTTATTCGGCGCCGAATATTTACGTCTGCGTGATACCAGGGTGGCCTTTGCTTCCACTCGCGCCTGGATGACAGGCTGGGGTGTTACAATCGCCGTTCGAATTGCTATCGGCGTAGTCATGATTGGTTTGTGGATGCTCTGGGCCTGGTTGTAATTCAATCTAACAGGACTTACGTAGTTGAATGAGAGAACCCCTTATTTTCGATTACATTTTGCGAACTGCGTAAGTCTAATCCAATTAGAAAAGAAGTAGATAACGAAAAACAACAGGCTCCCAGAAGGGAGCCTGTCTTCTCTTTATGACAGCGGTTCGAAATTGCTGAGGGTCAGGTACATTTCATCATCGATGGCCTGCTTGATCCAGTCTACGGTAATATTGGTGGGAAAACCGTAGGTGGGATCGTACCCGATGGTGGTTTCATCAGCATCATTAATGGCCCCACTCACATAGTCGAACACTTTCTCAATCGTGTTGTACGGCTGGTAGAAGTCGCTGACCTGTGCCTCATCGACCGGGTTATCCGGTGAGGCCTGTACGGATTGGCTCACTACCTGACCGTTTTGGACTTCATAGGTCACTTCCACGTTTGCAAACGGGCAGAAGCAGCTTACGGCAACAGTGAACCGGTAATGGTCGATGTTTTGGCTCTCCCACTTTTCCTGGTTTTGTTGGAATGCTGATCCGCCGCCGCAGGCAGAAAGCGTAAGAACCAGAACAAAGAGAAGGGTAAATAAATTTGTCTTCATTGCTATATCTCCTTTTTATGTTTCCATTTAGACGAAAAACGGTAAAGAATAGTTCCTCAGGGTTTACGCAGAAATACAGAGGAAGCCCGAAAATAAGGGGGGCGTGCGCAGCACGCCCCCCTT
>JBAVJG010000403.1:0-3583 GCA_049687655.1 Anaerolineales bacterium
ATGCAAAGAAGGCTCGAGCAATTTTCACTCAATTTTCCGATGCTATTGTCATAGCCGACAGGGATGAACAACAAATTGAAACTATCGTTCTTGAGAATTTTAAGGATATTCTAAATACTGAGTAAACTCGATGGAGCGCTGGTCCGTGCGGGGAGGTTGCGGGGGTCGGACTGTCCCGCAAGCACCGAAGGTCCCCGCCAGGGGATAGCGACGCGGGATTGAGGGGAGGTTGGTGTGATAAATGGAAGATGGAAGGAGAAAAAATGAAAGAAATCTCAATTAATTCTTTCACAGAACTACATGAACACATGGACACATACGGCACGAAAGTAATGATCTATCGCGGTGTAAAATCCATCGATTATAAGCTGCTACCGAAGATCGGTCGCTTATCACCCCCATTGCCTACCGACGATAAAAGCGAGAATGAAATAGCAATCCTACAGAAATTCAAAGAAAGAGCGTTGCCGTATCTTACATCCATTCCCCAAACTGACTGGGATTGGCTATCTTTGGGGCAGCATCATTCCTTACCGACACGTTTATTAGACTGGACAAGCAATCCCCTCATAGCCTGTTATTTTGCCGTAGAAGAGGCCATAGAAGAAGATGAAAGCGATAAACCCAGTTTGATCTACGCGTACGAAATAAAATTATTTATTTCTGTCAAAGACAATCTAGACCCGATTCAATACAAACGCGTAGGGAAATTCATCCCGCGCCATATCACTGCCCGTATTACAGCCCAATCGGGCATTTTCACCATCCACCCGAATCCTTATGAACCATTTACGTCGGACAATATCGATCGAATAATTATTCCAAATGAAATTCGCTTCCGGTTGAAACAAACCCTTAACAAGTACGGAATCAACCGGGTCTCGCTTTTCCCGGGGTTAGATGGACTGGCAAGGCACATTCAATGGGAAAATTCTAATGAGCATTAACAGGGAAGTGCTGGCGGGTGTTTGCGGGGAAGCGGTATAGATGCATGCGCCACGCGGCGGCTGTCGGTGGCCGACGAAATCGAGAAAGAACTTGATGGGGCGCTGGTCCGTGCAGAGATGTTGCGGGGGTCGGCCTGTCCCGCAAACGTAGTGCTGCGGGATGTTGAAGTCCGCGGCCTGTCCCGCGAACGAAGTGAGACGGGATTGAGAGGAGGTTGGTGTGATGGAAGATATTGAGTCTCTAGCATTTCTGAAAGATCAAAACTACTTTGATCTTGTAAAGCATTATGTCGAACACCCCATTGCACTCTATACCGGTGCTGGAGTGTCGTGGTCAGACAATCCAAAATTCCAGGTAGGTCTTTGGGATGATCTTGTCAGAGGAGTTCTCCGGTCTGATAAAAATATAAATCCTGGCACGCTAAAGGAGTTTGACGATCTCAGTTGGAAGGATAAACCCTGGGAGATGGCTGAGTGGGTTGCAGACAAAATAGGTCAGGATGAATTTAAACAGTATGTGGCCGATTTAGTTCGGCGGGAAGGAAAATTCCAGAAAAGATATAAACTCATCTCAGGAACATTTCTTAAGAGCGCAAGAACACTGAACTCTACAGTGGCATTTTGTGCAGATTTTGCAGCAGGAAAAGTCACTAAAGGCAAAGATGGACAATGGGTGGCAGTCTATAAGCGCTCGATTAACCCTCGTGTTCATGCTGTTGTCACCAGCAACTATGATCCCTTTTTGGAAGCTGCATCAGCTACCATGTTCAGACACAACATCCTCAAGCCTGTAGCGGCGGAAGGCTCAAGCGCCGGGAATTTATTAGAAATTCCCGTGTTCCATATTCATGGATATGTTCGTTTCCCATACAAATTTCGGAAGCAGGCAGAAAAGGAACGCCAACCATATACAAAGCTTGTAATCACGACAAGCGATTATAAAAAAGCCTGGGAAAGTCAAAGTGCCTATAACCCAACAATGGGTCCTCAAATACATATTCTTCGTCATTACAGCGTACTATTCATCGGTTTTTCTTTTCGAGATTGGAAGATAAACGAACTTCTGGAGAAACTCAATGAAGAACGGTCAGAACGGGATGAGCGACTTTATCATTACGCGATTATGAGAAAGAAAGACATTGACGCGAAAGGTAAGGATTACTTCGAAAATAGGCTTGGTGTCAAGCCGGTTCCAATAGATGATTTTCCCCAGATAAAAAATCTCCTTAGCCATTTATATCAGCAGGCGCTGATTCATGATCATCCGGAAAATGAAAAAATTAAGCTGGCGCCGTACGAAGGCAAGAGTAAGACTAAACAAGACAAGCCAGTTTATCTTACTCCCGCTGAATATTTTGAAGAGCTTTATAACTGCAGGCTTTCTATGGTTCACAAGAAAAAAACATATGTGTACAATGATTCAACCCCAAAATAAGCTGGTAAGAACCAGGAGGCTGCAGGGCGGCCTGTCCCGCACACGCCGAAGATCCCCGCAAGTGCCCGACAGGGTACAAGGGGGCAGCGATGCGGAATTGAGGGGAGGTTGGTGTGATTCGCTCTGTATTGTGATATGTTTGGGGAGGGACACGGCGCTGCCGTGTACATGATACAGGATACGACAGAACAAGGGACACAGAGGCGCTGTGTCCCTACCAGGAATATTTTATGAAATATGATCCCCAAAAATACCATCGTCCCTTCGACCTTGCTCAGGGCAGGCATTCGATCCGGTTGAAGGGATACGATTACACCCAACCAGGGGCATATTTCGTGACCTTTTGCACTTACCAACGCGACGAAATATTGGGCGAGGTTCTCCATGGAGAAATGAAATTGTCGGCATTGGGAATGATTGTCCAAGAAGAGTGGTTCCGATCTGCCCAAATCCGGAAGGAAATCCAATTATTTGATGACGAATTTATCGTTATGCCCAATCATGGTCACGGAATCATCCGGATCATTGAAATCGTAGGGGCGGACGGTGTCCGCCCGGGAGACGGTGTCCGCCCGATAAACCAGGACGCACGCGGTGAAAACCAGGACGCACGCGGTGCGTCCCTACGGAGGGCGGCGCGTTCTCTGGGGTCGGTCATGGCAGGATTTAAGGCATCTGTCACATCGCGCGCGAAACAGGAATTAAACATTGCAGGAATCTGGCAACGCAATTATTACGATCACATCATCCGCAATGACCGGGAACTGGAAAATATTCAATGGTATATCTACAACAACCCTCTCAATTGGCAACAAGATCGGGATAACCTGCAAAACGTCCGAAAATTATCACCGCCTGAAAGGACTGAAGAATATACAAAGGATGTTGAAGAAATGGTTTTGAAATTAAAGGCAAATACTGAATGAACAACCAATCATCTACCATCGTCCAGCGTCTCTGGAACTACTGCAATGTGCTGCGCGATGACGGCGTCAGCTACGGTGATTACGTCGAGCAGCTCACCTATCTGCTCTTCCTGAAAATGGCCGATGAGCAAACCAAGCCGCCCTATACCAAACCGTCCATCATCCCGGATGCATACGCCTGGCCAACCTTCCAAAACCGAGATGGCAGCGAACTGGAGAACCACTACCGGAAAACACTGGTTGAATTAGGCAAGAGCGGTGGCATGCTGGGGATC
>JBAVJG010000404.1:0-2259 GCA_049687655.1 Anaerolineales bacterium
CAACACTTGTTCGCCGTTTGACCAGACTGCGCTGAATACCATTACCGAAGACCTGATGTGCTTATATCAACCCCCCTATTACGAGCGTACAGTGCGCCCTGAAGCACCGGCAGTTCTCGAAGCGATAAAACAGATGGGTTTTAAAATCGACTTGATCAGTAACGTCAACACTTGGGGACAGGTTCCTACCAACTTTAAAGGAACCCGACGGTTGGGCTTTTCCGGGATAGAATTGAATTACCAGATCAACTCGGCCATGCTGGCTGGAATCGACCTGAGCCAGTATCATTTCAGCTTTGCCGGAAGATGCGATTCGAACTTTTGAACTCCAGGTGGCAAATTCGCCTGAGCAAGTAAAAACCGGTTTAAAATATTTAGTAGAAACCGGCTGTGTTAAACCTGATTAGAAAAGGAAATCAATATGCGTGCACTGTTTAGAAAACGCCAGAATAAATTCATCCAATTGATCCATAACCAGGCCGCCCTGACGATGGAAGGGATGGAAGCGCTTAAAGTCTATATGGAGAATCAAGATAGCGAAGCCGCCGCGCTGCTTACAACAAAAGAAAAAGATGCTGATGAAGCCCGTCGTATCCTGATAGATGAGCTTAACCGGACATTCGTCACCCCCTTTGACCGCGAGGATATTTTTGCGCTTTCCCGGGCGATCGACGATGTGTTGGATTATGCGTATTCTACTGTGGATGAAATGGAAATCCTGAAAGTAGAACCTACTGCCTTTATGCAACGCATGGCATCCCTGCTCAAAGACGCAGCCTATGAACTATTGATGGCTGTTGAGCGATTGGAAGAACATATTGGTGTGGCCGGTGAGCATGCCCAGCGGGCCAAAGCTCTCGAGAACCGTGTGGAAAGCGTTTACAGAGAAGCCCTGGCAGATCTGTTTGGCGGAGCTACAGGCAGTGATAACGATGCGATTGTAAAGCTTTTGAAGCAACGAGAGGTCTATCGACATTTGAGCAACGCTGCTGACCGGGGTGACGAAGCAGCCAATGTGATCGCAGACATTGTGGTCAAGGCAGCCTGAGAGAGATAGCCCAAAATGACTACTCTTGTAATTGTTGTTATTGTTCTGTCACTCATTTTTGACTTCTTGAACGGTGTGCATGATTCGAGCAATGTAGTGGCGACGATGATTTCATCCCGGGCTTTTTCGCCTCGCCTGGCTTTGGGTGTGACAGCGATAGCCAATTTTCTAGGCCCGTTTATCTTTGGTGTAGCCGTTGCGGAAACAATCGGACATGAGATTGTGGTTGCCGAGGCTATTAGTACCCAGGTTCTTATTGCAGCATTGGTCAGTGCTATTTTCTGGAATGTATTGACCTGGTATCTGGGATTTCCCAGTAGTTCATCGCATGCGTTGATTGGCGGGTTCATCGGTGCAGTGGCAATGGGGGCTGGGTGGCAGGCTATTCAACTAAGGGGTATGGAAAAGGTTTTGATTGCATTAT
The DNA here is from genome assembly GCA_049687655.1 of Anaerolineales bacterium. Taxonomy (GTDB): domain Bacteria; phylum Chloroflexota; class Anaerolineae; order Anaerolineales; family Villigracilaceae; genus JAABUE01. The sequence continues at coordinate 1,473 of JBAVJG010000404.1, forward strand.
TTACCTCGCCAATTATTGGTTTTGTTTTTGGTTATTTGATCCTGCGCCTTGTATTGATTTTGTCCTGGAACGCAACACCGCGCATCAATACTTTCTTTAAGCGCAGTCAGCTTGTTACTGCCCTCGCACTGGCGCTAAGCCACGGAACAAATGATGCACAGAAGACCATGGGTATCATTACGCTTGCATTGGTTACCGGTGGTTACTTGACTGTTTTTGCCGTGCCGACCTGGGTCATCATTTTATGTGCTGGGATGATCGGTCTGGGTACCGCTGTGGGTGGATGGAAACTCATCCGTACTCTGGGAGGCAAATTCTATAAGATCCGCCCGGCTGACGGTTTTGCATCTCAGTTGGCGGGTGCGGCAGTCATCATCGGCGCTTCTTTGGTTGGCGGCCCGGTCAGCACTACGCAAGTGGTCAGTTCGGCGATTATGGGGGTGGGTGCGGCTGAGCGCGTGAACAAAGTCCGTTGGGGGGTGGCGCAGGAAATTGCTCTCGCCTGGCTTCTGACAATTCCAGCGACAGCCCTGGTTGGTGCAGGTTTCTATTGGGCACTCATCAGGATCGTTCCCAGAGAAAACATCTTTTGAAATGTCATAGTCCTATGCTTAATGCTTAACAATCAGGACTTACGCAGAAAATGAGTGGACGCAGCGGGTGCGGCGACTCCTGTAATGGTACCTACGTGTCCATGCGCCTGACCAAATCCGCGGCGGAGGCCAGCATCTGGGCAGCAGCCGTCACCAGCCTGAAAATGGAAAACCAAGGCCCGTTTAACCGTACC
>JBAVJG010000405.1:0-3463 GCA_049687655.1 Anaerolineales bacterium
AGAATTGAGGAAATTTGATGCCAGAAACAACTGAGAGCAGGAAACCCTATGTAATTGCAATCGCCAATGAAAAAGGCGGTGTTGGGAAGACAACCACAACACTGTCACTTGGCACAATTCTGGCAGAACGGGGACACAAGGTATTATTTGTCGATCTCGATCCGCAAGGCAATCTGACTCTTGCGCTTGGCTACAAGCCGCATGAGATGCCAACGCCAAACTTCGCTTTGGCAACCAGCGGGACGATCTTCGCCAAAGATTCCTTCCGAACAGAGACTGAAGATCTCGATCTGGTTTTCGCGCGCTCCCTGATCGTCGACGATAACTACCAGATGCAAGTCAGTGCTACCGATGACGACTATTCACTAAGTCAGGATTTGATGATTATCAGGAATCTGGCCTATGACTACGTTATCATCGATTGTCCGCCAGCAATGGGTAAAATCGCCATCAGCACCCTGTTGGTATCAGATTTTCTCATCATTCCCTCCCAGGCAGAATTCTTTTCCGCATTTGCGCTTAAGGAGATGATGGAACTGATCGGAGTGGTGCGGCAAAATGGCAATCCCGATTTGCCTTACCGCATTTTGATCACCCTTTTTGACAGACGCAATCGCATTCACCACAGCATAAAAAACCAGCTCAAGCATACCTTCGGCACAGGCGTTTTCGAGAACATGATCGAGATCGACACCGAGATGCGCAAAATGGCCATCCTGGGATTTCCTACCAAGGACACGCGCGGGATTAAACAATACCGCAAACTTGTTAGCGAGTTACTCGAATACATCCAGAAAACCTGAACACGTAAACGTGCATGGATCAGGAGACTCTCACAACGAAATTGGCGTCTGCGCTAGCTGCTCGCGCGGACCTGTTCAGCGAGCAGCACGAATCTGCCTTCCGGCTGTTCAGCGGTTTCTACGAAGGCCACCCAGATTTAACGCTGGACGTCTATGCCCGGACTCTGGTAATCCATAACTACGCTGAGTCGCCAGAAGAGGGAATTCCCGCCGTTGAGGCAGCCCGCGACTTCCTGCGCTCGAACCTGCCCTGGCTGCGGACGGTCATACTCAAAACCCGAAACTCTCCGAGCCTCGATGGACGCCGTGGACAGATTCTCGAGGGCGAACTTCCTGACCGTAAAATCCGCGAACACGGCCTCTGGTATGCCCTCGACCTGAGGATGAATCGCGATGCGAGCCTGTACCTGGACACACGTCATCTGCGCAAGTGGGCATTAGACAATCTGGCGGGCAAAACGGTGTTGAACACCTTTGCGTACACAGGCAGTTTAGGGGTAGCAGCCATGGGGGGCGGTGCGAAGCGGGTCGTCCATTTGGACCTGAATCGCAAGTTCCTGAACATTGCCAAAACATCCTACACATTGAATGGATTTCCCATCGTCAAGTCGGATTTCATCAGCGGGGACTTTTTCCCGGCTGTTGCGCGTCTTAAACGAGCCGGCGAACTCTTCGACTGCGTCTTCCTCGATCCACCCTTCTTTGCCGCCACTGCCAAAGGCGCGGTCGATTTAGGGGAAAGCAAGCGCCTGATCAACAAAGTGCGCCCACTGGTTGCGGATGGCGGCTGGCTGGTGGCAGTCAACAACGCGCTGTTCCTGAGCGGGAGTGATTATTTGTCCATGCTCGAAGAACTGTGCGCGGACGGCTACCTGCGCGTGGAGAGCCTGATCCCTGTGCCGGAAGATTTCACCGGTTACCCGGAAACGCGTTCTGGTAAATTCGTGACCGACCCTGCACCGTTCAATCATCCTACAAAGATCGCCTTATTAAGGGTAAAACGAAAATCTCATAAACAGGACTAACGTAATAGTATGGGAGTAGCCCGAAACTGAGGGGGGCGAACCGTGTAAGTCCTTATAAATAGATATAATTATCGAAGGAAATTTGCTGGATATCACTTCAGGAAAATATACAGGGCTTACGCACCCCCTTTTTCCGGTCCTCTCACATTCAACTGTGTAAATCCTGTATACAAGAAGCAGTAGGAAAGGCTAAATACCAGGCTAGATTCCATGTCGGTAACAGATCAGACAAAAAAACCTTTTGTGGTCACAATCGCCAGTGGGAAGGGCGGCGTCGGAAAGACAACCACGGCCCTGGCCGTCGGTACGATTCTGGCGCGCAGAGGCTTGCAAGTTCTGCTGATCGATCTTGACCCACAGGGGAACCTGACCCTTTCGCTTGGATTAAAACCGCACAGGATGCCGTCGCCTTCTGAGGATATGCCCACGGCCGGGACACTTTTCGCAAAAGATACCTTTCCCACCAAGAATGAAAATCTTCACCTGGTTTTTGCGCGCTCCCTGATTGTGGGTAATGACTATAAGATAAGAGTCAATACCGGCGATGATTTATTCTTCCTCGGACAGGATTTAAGCGGTATAAGAACCTTATCATATGATTATGTGATCATCGATTGTCCGCCCTCCATTGGGAAGATCATGGCCAACACTTTGTTCGCTTCGGATTTTCTGATTATCCCCTCGCTAGCAGAGTTTTTTTCCACCAGCGCGGTCGTGGATATGATGAGTCTGATCGATACTATTCATCAGGCCAGAGAACTTGCCCTGCCTTACCGTATTTTAATTACACTCTTTGAAAAAAGTAATCGCGTCCACCAGGACCTCATGGACAAGCTGAGAAGCACTTACGGTTCAAATGTATTCGAGGCGGTCATCGAAGTCGATATGGCCTTGCGTCAAACGGCCATATCGGGTTTTCCAAGGGATAAGAGCCGTGGGGTTGAACAATATCGCAGGATGGTGGATGAGTTGATGGACATCGTTCTCGGGGAACAATGAAGGCGGTTAGAAATCATGGCAAACGAAGACCATATAGCAATCATTGAGCAAAGTGTGGAGGCCTGGAATGAGTGGCGGCGGGAAAACCGTCAGGTCAGGCCGGATCTGCGGGAAGCAAACCTGCGCGAGAAAGATCTGAGCGGGGCCGATTTCCGTGGGACGGACCTGCGCAACGCGGATCTCCATCAGGCCAATCTATCCAGGGCCAATCTGCGTGGCGTCAGGTTGCGAGGGGCCAACCTTTTCGAAGCCGATTTGCACGAAGGGGACTTCAGAGGCGGCGATCTCAGAGAAACCAACCTGCGCGGCGCACAGGCACACAAAGTGAATTTCAGCGGTGCAAATCTCAGCAAAGCCAACCTGAGCCATGCTGATCTTAGTGAAGCCGATCTGAGCAATTCGAGATTGGAAGGAGTCGAACTGAGCGGGGATGCAATTCTGAAGAAGGCAAATTTAAGAGACGCAACCTTGATCGCTGCTAATCTGATTGGTGCCAACCTGGATGGCGCCAATTTGAGCGGCGCGAATCTGTACGAGTCGGAACTGACCAAAGCCAGCCTGGTGCGAGCGGACCTGAGTTCTGCCGATCTCAGCGAGACCGATTTGCAGGATGCGGATTTCAGTGAAGCGATCTTT
>JBAVJG010000406.1:0-5301 GCA_049687655.1 Anaerolineales bacterium
ATTACCCACGTGCGAGAGAATCGCATCCGCTCATTCAAAGCGCTGGGCCGTGCTCCCGAATCCATTCACGATGTCTGGCAGGTGCACAGCGCGGATGTAGTCTATGCGGATGCGCCCCGTCCGCTCGATATGGATTATCAAAAAGCCGACATCTTGCTGACCGACAACCCGCAGGTGACCCTTTTCATGCGCTTCGCGGATTGCACGCCAATTTTGTTATTTGATCCCAAAAATCAGGTTATTGGGATTGTCCATTCCGGCTGGTTGGGAACGGTGCGCAGCGCGGCGCGAGCCGCTGTGCAGGCCATGCAAAAGCGCTATTCCTCGAGCCCTGCCGATATTCTGGCTGCCATTGGCCCTGCCATCGGTCCGGACCATTACGAAATCGGTGAAGATGTGATCGCGCAGGTGCAGGCTGCTTTCGGCCCGGATGCCGAATCTCTGCTTGACGAGCACGGCGAGAGCATACATTTCAACCTTTGGAGAGCTAATCAAATTTTATTGGAAAGGGCTGGAGTAAAGCAGGTTGAAATCGCAGAGATTTGCACTGCCTGCTACCCTGACGAATGGTTCTCACATAGAGGCGAAAAGGGCAAAACAGGACGCTTCGGCGCGTTGATTGCGTTAAAATAATCAACAAAACCGGAGATAAACAAAGACAGGACTTACGCAAATATACGGAGGAAGCCCGAAAATAAGGGGGCGTGCAGCGCACGCCCCCTTATTTTCGGTATATTCTCGCAATGTGCGTAAGTCCTAAAAGATAAACGTTTAATGGCTTGATGAACGGAGCGAAATTGAGTTTTCGCTAATGTATCTATAAGCCAGTAATAGTTCGTTTACCGAAAAATCCTTATATATCTCCGTTTATCCCCGGTGAATTGAATACCCACAGTTCCCCTCTACAACATCGTGTAAAATAACTGGGATGAAAACACTCGTTAAACAAATCCGCGAACGATACGAAGATACGCTCGAACGAATTGCCAAAGCCGCACAGGCCAGTGGCCGTGACCCTGAGTCCGTGCGGCTGGTGGTGGTCACCAAGGCGCAACCGCTCGAAATCGTGCAGGCTGCAGTAGAGGCTGGAGCACATCTTTTGGGCGAGAATTATCCTGAAGAAAGTGTAAGCAAAATCTTATCTTTCGAGCCTGAAAGTAGGGTAGAATGGCACATGATCGGTCACGTGCAGAGCCGCAAGGCGCGCCTGGTGATCGAACATTTTGACCTTTTACAATCCCTGGATAGCCTGAAACTGGCAGAACGCCTCAATCGCATGGCCGTAGAGGCCGGGCGCGTCTTGCCAGTGATGCTAGAATTCAACGTCGGTGGTGAAGAGAGCAAGTACGGCTGGCTTGCCGCCCGGGAAAAAGATTGGCCCCCACTCTACCCGGTGGTCGAATTGATTATGGGATTGGAGAATCTCCAAATCCGTGGACTGATGACTATGCCCCCTTTGGAAACAGATCCCGAAGATGCCCGCATCTATTTCCGGACCTTACGTCTGCTGCGTGATCATTTGGCCGCTCGCTATCCCCAGGCCGATTGGCACGAACTCTCGATGGGTACCAGCGCCGATTTCGAAGTGGCTGTCCAGGAGGGCGCAACCCTCGTCCGGATCGGGACAGCAATCGTAGGACCCCGCCCTGATCGATAAGGAGCCAGATGGTAATTGCAATTTTGGTACGAATAATAAATATTCTTTCTCAATTTATTGTGCTGGTGGTGATAGCCAAAGTGATTCTGTCCTATTTTATGGATCCCTACCATCCGATACGCCGGACGCTTGATAATCTGGTAGAGCCGATGCTGGCTCCCATTCGCAGGGTTGTCCCTTTAATAGGGATGTTTGATTTCAGCCCTTTGATATTGATTATTTTAGTGCAAATATTGTCTTCAGTATTGATCCGATTTCTAATCGTCCTGAGCTGAGGTTGCTATGACACAACGAAATTACAAACTCCACAACGGGAAAAAAGGTGCAGCGCTTGCTATCCGTGTGACGACTCGCGCCACGGAAAATAAGATCATCGGTGCATTAAGCGATGGCACCGTCAAGATCCATATTGCTGCTGAACCGACAGGTGGTCAGGCGAATGACGAACTGGTCGATTTTCTGTCTGCCGTCCTAGGGGTTGGCAAAGATCATATTGAAGTTGTGGCCGGGGATACCGGCCGGGATAAATTGGTCTCCGTGCTCGATATGGACTCGGAAACCGTCCATAAAAAGATCGTTGAAAATATCGAATAGCAGATAAAAAACTGGCCGTATCACGGCCAGTTTTTCGAATGAAGTGGGGGTCAATTGACCGGACTGTACAGCTTCCTGTAGATGTTGTAAATCTCATAGATAAAGCGGATGTAATCGCGCGTCTCCTGGAAGCGGACAACTTCCAGCAGCAGGTCCTGATCGCCGCCTGCCAGTTCCTGCCAGGCAGAAGCGTTCCCCGGCCCACCGTTGTAAGCTGCCAGTGTCGCATATAGATCGCCATCCAGCAACTTCCGGTTGGTAGCCATGTATTGCGCCCCCAAACGCACGCTGACGTTGGGGCGATAAAGATCATTGGGTTCGAACCCAACCGGCCAGCCGATGGACCGGGCAACGCTGGCGCCCGTGCTCGGGATGATCTGCATCAAGCCATGCGCGCCCGCTGTAGAGCGCACAAAGCCCTCGAACAGGCTTTCCTGCCGGGCAACGCTGAACAGGAACAACGGATGAAACCCCTGCGCTTCCGCGTTCGGGACAATCAGGTCAGCGTAATAGGCGCCATAACGAATGTGGTTGAAGTAGGGTGGGGCGCTCAAAGATGCGGCATGGTCGTCCAGCCCGGCCAGTGTCAGGACCTCTCGTGCAGCAAAAATGGCCGAGCGATATAGCCCCAGGTCGAGCATGTAATTAGCCAGGCGGAAGCTGTTTTCCGGGCTGACGCTAACGAACTCGCGTAAGTCCTCGAATTCCTGCCGGGCTTGCTCGTACAACCCCAGTTCCCAGAATTCAGTCCCGCGCACAATGCGTGGGTCACCCGCCAGCGGGCCGAGTCCGGTCAGGTCGGTGTCCGCGGGCAGGCTGAAGGTGACGCGCAACCAGGCAGCGGCGTCTGCGCGTTCCGCTTCCAGGTCGATGTCAATGTTATAGGTGGGGGGCGAAGTGAAGGGAGCCCGGCCAATGAGCAGTTCGCGGGCGCGTTCACTGTAATAACCTGTCGGATCTATAGACTGGGCTTGTTGCCAGGAGGCCTGTTCTGCGGTCTCATCGCCCAGTTGTTCGTGGGTTTTGCCGATCCACAGATGGGCACGCGCCTGATCTTCGCCCTCTGTGGAGAGCAGCAGGCTGCGTTGGAAAATGGGCAGCGCCAGATGGTAATCGCCCCGTCGATATTGCGCGATGCCTGCCAGGAACAAGGCCTGTGAAGTCTGTATGTTGTCGGGATATTCGTCCGCTACCCGCTGCCAGACCTGGGCTGCTTGCTCGAGACGGTCGTTTATCTCCAGGACACGGGCTGCTGTCATTAGGTAGTCCACAGCTTCGGGATGAGTCGGAGCCGCCTCCACAAAGTCCAGGTAAGTCTGTGCCCCGCTCTGAAAGTCTCCGGTATAAAACCATTGTATAAACGCCTTGTCATCCCAGGCATCGGCCCATCTTGGGTGGTCTGGATAATCGCTGATAAAACCTGTCAAACCTTGAATAGCACCTGTGTAATTTTCCAATTCGCGCAGGGACAGAGCGCGATAATAACGAGCCGTGCCATCGGTATCCAGTTCATCACTGATGTAACGGTCGAAGGCAGCCAGGGCCACATCATACTGATCTGCAAAATAATCTACCAGCCCGCGGTCCAAATCGCTGACGGGTACCTGCGAGCCCACCAGTTCCACCAGCGCCAGATAGGAGTAATAGGAGAGCGGGTAGTTCTCAACGCTATGCAGGAACCTTTCATTCGCGATCTCTGTCTGGCCAAGCTCCTGATGTGCCAGACCAACCAGATATTCCATTTGCGCCTTGATGTAGTCATTGTCCGTGCGCGCGAAGATAGCATTGTAAGTCGAGATAGCTGTGGCGTAATCACCGATCTCAACCCGCGTCTGGGCGACTTTGATTTCCAGCAGCATCGGATCGTAAATCTGCGGTGCAGCCAGTGCCGCGTTGTAAGCTTCGATCGCCTCGGCGAACGAACCGTCATCGAAGAAGGCATCCCCGCGCAACTCCTGCACGTAAGCATCCAAAACGCCCGGTCGCATTTCAAGATAAACGCTGTAATTTGAAGCGGCTTCCAGATAGCGTTCCAGTTCGTAATTTGCCTTTCCCATCAGGAAGTTTGCATAAGGGATGAAGGCTGAATCTGGAAAATCTGTGACGATTTGCCCCAACCATGCCAATGCGTTTGTAAATCGTTCATCCGCGTATTCGGTACGACCCAGCCCCCACAACGCTGCCGCCTGGATCTGCGAGCTGCTCCCGTCTTGATACGCGGATTCAAACTCTCTGCGCGCTGTCTCGTAATCTCCATAGAACAGGGCCTGTTCCGCCTCTTGGATACGTGTCAGAGGTGCGATGGTTGGTATTGGTTCGGGCGTGGCTGTCCCGGTAGGTGGAGGTGGGGCTTCGAGCGTGAATGTCGCAGGTGGTGTGACCGTTGGCCCCAGCGGAATAGGGTTGGGAATGCCGCTGCAGGCGGTCAGCGCGAACGCCATTACAAGCCCAAAGATGGTACGGATAGGGTTCATGAGGGTGCTTATACTGGTAAAGTGAGGGGGTGTCAATGGCCGATTAAATGGATACGCAGTATGCACTCAGATGCATACTGCGTAAGTCCTGAAAATCTATGTTTGTAATTTCGCCACCCCAGCGCTGCCGGACTGGCCGGGGGATCAGTGCCTTCGTAATTGTTTACTACTCTCTCATCATCTCCATGGCCACTTTGACTGCGCCGATGGCATCTTCCGAGTAACCATCCGCTTCGATGCGCTGTACCCACTCACGCGTCACCGGTGCGCCGCCCACCATCACCTTGACCTTCATGCCACGCCTGGTGGCCTCATCGATGACTTCCTTCTGCTTGACCATTGTGGTGGTCAGCAGCGCGCTCAGGCCAACGATGTCCGCGCCTACCTCTTCGGCTTTAGCCAGGATCTCATCTGCGGCTACGTCCACACCCAGGTCGTAGACGTCGAAGCCAGACGAGGTCAGCATGGTCCCGACCAGCGACTTGCCGATCTCGTGGATATCGCCTTCGACGGTGGCCAGCACGACCTTGCCCAGCATCTTGCGCTCCGTCCCGGCTTCTTTCATGGCCGGTTCGA
>JBAVJG010000407.1:0-2343 GCA_049687655.1 Anaerolineales bacterium
GTTTTATAAGCGTGGTGAGCGACTCATCATGCTGAGTGTGGACTCCCAAAACCTTAACGGTGCTACGCGCCTTTATCAGAAAGCCGGAATGCACGTCGCTTCGGAATATGTGTTTTACGAAAAAGAACTGCGACCCGGCCGGGAGCCGGAAGTGTAAACAACTTGTCTTGAGTGGAGCGCAGTCGAAGGGCAAATAGTGGAGTGACTGTGCTTCGACTGCGGGCTACGCCCTCCGCTCAGCAAGGAGAAACAAGAGGAAAATATGACAACAAAACTAGGAGAAAAACTCTATCTCACCCTGCCTGAAGGCTTTACCGTCCGTGGGGCCAGGCTGAAAGATGTTGAACCATCAATGGAAATGTACAACCTGTGGGCACAGCAGGTTATCGGCGAGGACGAGATCAACGACACCGAAGCCATCCGCAACGAATGGGTTTCACCCGGCTTCGACCCGGCAGAAGACATTCGTCTGGCCTACGCCCCGGATGGCACGTTGGTCGGCTACATCGAAGTCTGGACGACGGCTAAACCGCCCGTGCATCCCTGGATCTGGGGCCGCGTCCACCCGGACTACAATGGTCTGGGCATCGGATCCTGGATGCTGACCTGGGCCGAAGAACGTGCCGCGCGCGCGTTGGACGAAATTCCTGATGAGTTGCGCTTCGCCCCTCGTATTGGCATCTACAGCCAGGCAAAGGAAAGCCAGAAACTATTCAAGAACTTTGGATACCATTACTTTCGCAGCTCGTATCGCATGCTGATCGACATGGACGCGCCTCCACCAGCGCCGGTCTGGCCAGAGGGACTGACCCTCCAAACCTACAACCCGGAAACCGATGCAGAAGCCGTCTTTCGCGCTGACCAGGACATCTTCCGTGACCATTTCGGTTTCGTGGAAGAGCCGTTCGAAGAGGGTTTCCAGCGCTTCATACACCTCATGACCGAATACGAGGGTTTCGACCCGTCCATATGGTGGCTAACCTTCGATGGCGACGAACTTGCTGGTATCTGCCTGTGCCGTCCACACTCGTATGATGATCCCGATATGGGATACGTCAGTACGCTGGGTGTGCGCCGTCCCTGGCGCAAGCGCGGACTGGGCCTGGCCTTCCTGCATCACGCCTTCGGTGAATTCCACCGGCGCGGCAAACGTAAGGTTGGCTTAGGCGTGGATGCCGAAAACCTGACGGGCGCACTGCGGTTGTATGAAAAAGCCGGCATGCATGTTCATACGCAGTTCGATATGTTCGAAAAAGAAATTCGCCCCGGGGTGGAAATCAGTGTACAATCTCTGGGAGATTGAACTATTTGGGACACGGATTATACAGGAGTCACGGAATCCGTGTGAATTTAACGGAAAATCCGTTTGATCCGTGTAATCCGTGTCCAATAGAGGAGATAGCCATGAACCTGCGATGTATGTATTGCCAAACCATGTTCGGTGTCAGCCGCGATGTCATGTTGGCCGGCTTGCAAACCATGGAAGCCGAAAACCTGACACATTACGACATTTATTGCCCGAAATGCCGCCGCGCCAACCGCGTGGAGCGTAAAAAGCTGGAGCGCGCCAACCCCAACTGGCAGGAATCCCTCAAGCAGATGTCCAAGGAAGCAGCCAAAGCGGAAAAAGAACAAGCTACGGAAGCAAAGGAAGAAAAAACTGCTTCCAAGAGCAAAGCTAAATGACCATTCGCGCCGTCTTCTTTGACTTTGGCGGTGTCATCGGCCGTACGGAATACCAGGCTCCCCGTCAACACCTGGCAGAGCGATTGGGGATGGAATACGAAGATGTTGTCAAAATCGTCTTCCAAAGCCCATCCAGTGACCGGGCTGGGATTGGCAAAATCAGTGCAGAGGAACATTGGACGGAGGTCACCAAGCGTTTGAGACGACCAGTCTCTGAGACGGAGACCATCCGCGATGAGTTTTTTGCGGGAGATGTGATCGACCGCGAGATTGTAGAATACCTGCGTTCGCTGCGTCCCGACTATTATGTGGGATTGATTTCCAACGCCTGGCCGGATTTGCGCGATTACATCATCGAGCAGAAGTTCGAGGATGCCTTCGATCACATGGTCATTTCGGCGGAGGTGGGGGTGATGAAGCCCGAGGCCCGCATCTACCAGATTGCACTGGAGCAAGCCGGGGTGAGTCCGAACGAGGCGGTCTTCGTCGATGATTTCTACGAAAATATAGAAGGTTGTCAAGAGGTTGGCATGCACGGCATCCACTTCCAAAGTCCGCAACAGGCTATGGGTGAGTTAAAACAAATGCTTGCCTAACCTTAACAGCGGAGGTCTGCCTTCACCGAGCCGCAGGTAGACCTCCGCTGAACTATTTAAT
>JBAVJG010000408.1:0-3923 GCA_049687655.1 Anaerolineales bacterium
GCCAAAAAGCTATTCGAAGCTTATCAAAACGCAACACCATCTGACGCGGAGGATGTCGAATGAAAAACACCATTGTGCTGATCACAAACAATGGAATGGGCAAAGCTGACGAAACCTTGCAGCACAAACTCATTGGTAAATACCTGGAACTTATCCAACAAAACAACTCGTTGCCCAACGCTATTTGCTTTTACACCGACGGCGTCAAGCTGGTCGTTGAGGGCTCGCCTGTGCTGAAACAGCTCAAAACGCTGGAAGAGGCAGGCGTGCGTTTGATTGTGTGCAGCACCTGCCTGGAGTATTTCGATCTGATCGACAAGGTACAGGTCGGAATCGTTGGCGGGATGGGTGATATCATCGAAGCCCAGCTGAAAGCTGAGAAAGTTATCACTCTCTAGGGGATATATATCTAGGGCTATGACTACTCTTCCCCGCTTCGGGCTACGCCGCCGCCTGCCACTGACGACCGTTATCCTCCTGGGCCTGGGCCTTTTGCTCTTCGCAGGGTCCATTGTTTCTGCCGCCCCGGTCCCACAAACGAAGGAAACCCCGTACCCCACCGTCACGCCAACCTTCGATCTCTCCCGTTTAGATGAGCCTGCCACGGCCGATCCACCTGGTCAAATCGACCGGGGCGCCATCCATTACTGGGGTGTGTGCATGGCCTGCCATGGAGATTATGGCCAGGGATTGGTACCCGAATGGCAAGATGCCTTTGGTGAAGACAAAGACTGCTGGCAATCGAACTGCCACGGCCCTGATCATCCGCCGGAAGGGTTTCGGATGTACAAAGACAACCTGGCGCCACCTATCGTCGGCCCGGGAAAGCTGGCCCGTTTCAGCAATGCATTCGAGTTGTATGAGTACATCTACGAAACCATGCCCTGGTGGAACCCCGGTTCGATCACCCGCGAGGAAGCCTGGGCCCTGGCCAATTACGTACTCAAGCTAAACGGCACCCGCCCAGAAGGTCTGGTATTGATCACCACCAACGGATATGCTATCCCGGTTCATCGCGCCGTTTCACTGCCTGAAGATGAATGGCCCGGCGTGCTGACGCTGGCAGGCGTGCTCGTACTCGCGGCGGTTGGGATGGTCTTGCAATCTGTGCGCAAACGCAAGGACACAACCATCATTCTGCCAAAACCAAACTTCATCCATCACCTGCATCCACCCAGTATCCCGGCGCTGCAATCGCGCTTTCGTTATACGCTTGGCGCAGGCGGCATCGCTGTGTTCCTGTCACTGGTGTTGCTCGTTACTGGACTTTTAGAAATGTATTTCTACATCCCCTCTCCCGAGCATGCCGCCACATCGGTCCAGGTAATTACAACGCTTGTGCCCTTTGGCAACCTGATCCGCAACCTGCATTACTGGTCAGCACAGTTGCTTTTGGTCGTGATGACCATCCACCTGCTGCGCGTGGTGCTGACCGGTGCGTATGCAAAACCGCGTCGCTTCAATTTCCTGCTCGGTCTGGCGCTGCTGGTTTTCATCTTATTGATGGACTTCACTGGCTACATCCTACGTTGGGACGAGGGTATTCACTGGGCACTGGTAGTTGGAACCAACCTTCTCAAAACCATCCCATTGATCGGTGAGGGACTTTACCAGTTCGTGATGGGCGGCCCTGAAGCCGGTCCGGCCACATTGACCCGCTTCTATGCCTGGCATATTTTCGGCCTGACTATCGGAACTACCATCTTGATCGGCTGGCACGTCTTCCGCGTGCGACGAGATGGCGGCATTGCCGTTCCCCCGCCCACCGAGCGGATCGATAAGACTCGTATTACACGCTTCGAATTGCTGCGCCGCGAGGTGCTGGCGATGGTCCTCATTGGAGTTGTGTTGCTACTGATCGCCGTTCTTATCCCGGCCCCCATCGATCAACCGATCTCAAGCGCCAGCGTTGACACATCCGACTCGCGCGCGCCCTGGTTCTTCCTGTGGGTACAGCAATTACTCAAATATGGCGACCCGTTCATCTGGGGCGTGCTTGTCCCGCTGCTGGTTGTACTTGGATTGGGGCTTATTCCGTATGTGTTAAAAGTCGAAGAGCTGGGGCGCTGGTTCCCGCGCGGAAATCGAGTTGCACAGGCGCTGGTTATTCTCGTAATCCTGGCAATCATCGGGCTCACCGTACTTGCAAACTTTCCGATCTTCAAATAAGAATTCATTATGAGCAAAAACTCTACACGCCGCGATTTTCTCAAGCTTGTTACCAATGCCTTCTTCAGCCTGGGCGGCTTGCTCGGCCTGGGAGGGCTGTTCCGCTTTTTCAGTTTCCAACCGGACCCCGGCCCGCCTACCGAATTCGAACTGGGGCCTAAATATGAATACCCAAAAGGGATTCAAGTCGTCCGGCTCGACATTCCGGCCGTAATCCAACACACGAATGATGGCATCATCGCCATCAGCCTGGTCTGCACACATCTGGGCTGCACGGCCGAAGAGAACAAGGACGGCGAAGGCTTTACCTGTCCCTGCCATGGATCGCGCTACAGCAAGAGCGGTAAGGTGCTCACAGGCCCGGCAACTAAAACCCTGCCCCGCTATCGGATCGAAGAAGGGCCAGACGGCACGTTGAGGTTGTATACGAAGTAAAGGGCGGTATATAATCAATTAGCATAAGCCAATCGGAGGAGGAGCAATGGATTTCGATCTCAACGAAGAACAACGCATGTGGCAGAAAGCTGTTCACAATTTTGTGGCGGCGGAGGTACGCCCGTTCGCGCGTGAAGCGGACGAAACTGGGGAGTTCAATTGGAAGGCTGTCCACAAGATGGGCCCGCTGGGGATGCTGGGGCTGAACGTCCCCGAAGAATACGGCGGCCCGGGCATCGACGCTGTCAGTGCGGCTATTGCCATCGAGGAACTGGGCTGGGGCTGCGGGAGCATGGCCCTCGCCATCGCCGCCCACAACGGTCTCGGGAGCACGCCAATCGTCCAGTACGGAAGCGAAGAGCAGAAGAACAAATGGCTGCCGCTCGTCTCCAGCGGTCAGAACAAGTTGGGCAGCTTGGCGTTGACCGAACCGGGCGCAGGCTCAGACCTGCAGGGTGGAGTCCGAACGAAAGCCGAAAAGGACGGGGATGAGTGGCTCATCAACGGGACGAAAATGTGGTGCACAAATGCGTCCATTGCCGAGTACATCATCACTCTCGTTCGCACGGACCCCGCGGGCAGCTCCCGTTCATTGAGCATGATCATCGTCCCAACCGCTACGCCCGGCCTCACCATCGGCCCGGCAGAGAAGAAGATGGGATTGCACGGTTCCCCCACCCACGCTGTGACCTACGAAAACGTGCGCGTGCCGCTGGATGCCCTGCTGGGCGAGGAAGGCAAAGGCCTGCACCAGACGTTATCCACGCTGGATGGCGGGCGCATCAGCATCGGCGCTATCTCAGTAGGACTGGCACAGGCGGCTTTCGAGTATGCTACCAACTACGCCCGTGAGCGCGAAGCCTTTGGAAAGCCCATCGCAGACAAGCAAGCCATCCAGTGGATGTTGGCCGAAATGGCCACCAACCTCGAAGCGGCGCGTACGTTGATATACAAGGCTGCCTGGCTCAAGGAACAGAAACGCCCGTATACGATGGAAGCCTCCATGGCCAAGATGTTCGCCACCGAAATGGCCGAGAAGGTCTGCCGGGACGCCATCCAGGTGCACGGCGGATACGGCTACAGCCAGGAGTACCCGGTCGAGCGATTATATCGTGATGCGCGCCTGATGACCATCGGCGAGGGCACCAGCGAAATCCAGAGATTGGTGATAGCACGACAAGTGTTGAAGATGGAGTTTTAGTAAACAGAAATCCTCCAAATATCGAATACCTGGAGGATTTTTTTCATTTATCGGACTTACGCAGTCTGCAAAAAAGTGCCGGAAATAGGGGGTGCGAGCAGCGCTCGCACCCCCTATT
>JBAVJG010000409.1:0-2883 GCA_049687655.1 Anaerolineales bacterium
CAGGCCGTGGAGTTGTACAGCCAGCGCTTCGGGCCCTATCCACACAAGACGCTGGCAGCCGTGATGGGCGATTTCAACGACGGCATGGAGTACTCGGCTTTTTATTTCCTGCCTCGTGATTTCTACAATTTGTACGATGGTAACCCTATGAACTATCTGGTCTTCGTGGCCGCGCATGAGACCTCTCACCAGTGGTGGTTCGAGCGCGTTGCCAGCGACCAGGCCGAGTATCCCTGGCTGGATGAAAGCCTGTGCACTTACAGCGAGCGCCTGTATTATGAAGCCTACCATCCCGATCTGGTTTCGGCATGGTGGCCCTATCGCATGTACTACTACGACCCCGCTGCCAAAATGGACATCCCCGTCTATGATGGTACTGGCTTCCAGCCCTACACCAATGCCACGTATTTCATCGGCGCGCACTTCCTCGAAGAATTGCGGACGCGCATCGGCGACGAGGCTTTCTTCGTTTTTCTGGGGGATTACGCCGCGCAAATGGATGGTAAGATAGCAACGCCACAGGACTTCTTCACTATCCTGCGCCAACATACCAGCGCGGACTTCTCTGACCTGATCGCGACCTACTTCACCACCGCCTACTAGAATGACGCCCGTCCACACACACAGACCACATTATGCATTACGTAATACGTACTACGTACTACGTAAGATTGGAATACTCTTTGCACTTTTGACGCTCCTTGCATCCTGCACCTTTCCCAGCGGAGACTCACCCGCCTCACCCCCGCCCCTCAAACTGGTGACCGTTAACCCGAACGCCAGCGCCACCCCGACTCCTTTCCAGCCCATCGTCGAGAGCTTTACGCCACTGCCAACCCTGACGTTCCTCCCCAGCCTGACGCCCCTGCCCACACTGACACCTTCGGCAACCCCGACCCCTACCTCGACACTGACAGCCACTACTGCACCGCCATCTACACCGGAAACATTGGAGTCGCTTCCTACTTCGACCCGTCCACAGTACACTTTCCATGTGCTATTCGACTATTCCGGCCATCAACTGGCCGTGGATGAAACCATCCGCTACACCAACCAGACCAACATAACCATGTTTGACCTTGTACTGGCGGTGGAGCCCAATCTCACCCCAAACAGCTTTTCATTGGAAACCCTCTTTTTGGACGGGATCACGCCCAACTACACCCTGGATGGACACCGCATGACGATCACTCTGCCGAAGGCCTTATCTCCCGGTGACACGCTCGAAGTGTCCATGCGTTACCGGCTGGCCATCCCGGTCAAGCACTTCGACAAGCCCTATGGCTATCTCGGATACCAGGCCAACCTGACCGAGTGGTATCCGTTCGTGGTGCCATATGACGGCGGCTGGGTGCTGCACGATCCCTGGGCCTTTGGCGAGCACCTGGTCTACGACTCGGCGGATTTCGAAGTCAATATGAAGGTATTGGATGAGGGCATCACTGTGGCCGCCTCCGCGCCCGCGGAAGAAAACGGCGAGTGGACGCGCTACCGACTGTACGGAGCGCGTACGTTCGTCTTTTCGGCCAGCGATCGGTATGAAATAGCGGAATCAGCCGTTGGGTCCGTCCTGATCCGCTCGTATTATTTTCCGGCGGAGGAGGGTGCGGGAGTAGGGATGCTGAACGCAGCGGTACAGGCCGTCGGACTGTTCAACGTTAAGTTCGCCCCATACCCGTATGACAGTCTCAGTGTGATCGAAACCGAAAGCCCTGATGGTCAGGAATATGACGGCCTGGTCTTCCTGAGCTCGGATTTTTATGACCAGTACGGCGGCTCGAACCGCAGCAACATGGTCAGCATCGGCGTGCACGAGATCGCGCACAATTGGTGGTTCGGGCTGGTGGGCAATGACCAGGCGCTGGAACCCTGGCTAGACGAGGCCATGTCGGTTTATAGTGAACGTATCTTTTACGAGTTTACCAACCCGAATTACGGTGACTGGTGGTGGAACTTCCGTGTAAACTATTTCAACCCCAGTGGCTGGGTAGATACCTCGATCTATGGGGGCGCCGATTTCAGGACTTATACCAATGCTGTTTATCTCGATGGCGCGTATTTTTTGGAGGACCTGCGTGTGCGCATGGGTGACCAGGATTTCTATAGATTTTTAAAGGATTACGCTTCACAATACAGCAACAAACGCGTTACCGGGGCTGATTTCTTTGCGGTGGTTCGTGAGAATACAAACGCAAATATTGATGACTTAATACAGATCTATTTCCAGGGATCCTATTGATGCAATACGAAACAACCTTCATCGAAACCAACGGAATCAAATTGCACGTGGTTATGGCTGGGCCGAAAGATGGACAGCCAGTTTTTTTGCTGCACGGTTTTCCCGAATTCTGGTATGGCTGGCGCAAGCAGATCCCCGCACTTGCAGACGCTGGCTACCGCGTTATTGTGCCCGACCAGCGCGGCTATAACATGAGCGACAAGCCCAAAGGGGTAAGAGCATACGCGATAGATAAACTCGCCAACGATATTCTCGGCTTGATGGACGCGCTTGGCCATGAAAAAGTAAACTTGATTGGGCATGACTGGGGTGGGTTTGTCGCCTGGGCGTTTGCTATTTGGCATCCGAAATGCCTGAGCAAACTGGGCATCCTGAATGCGCCGCATCCGGATGTGATGACTCGTTTCTTGAGGCGAGGCGACCCGGAACAACTACGTCGCTCGTGGTACTTCTTCACTTTTCAAATCCCTTGGCTGCCGGAATACTGGTTGCGTAAAAATGATTGGCGTCGGACGGTGCTCGCGCTGCGCGGCAGCGGCAAAATCCATACTTTCACGAACGAAGACATCACGGAGTATAAACAAGCCTGGTCTCGACCTGGAGCGATAAAGGCCATGCTCAACTGGTATCGCGCTGTGCGGTAC
>JBAVJG010000410.1:0-4415 GCA_049687655.1 Anaerolineales bacterium
GACGGGCAGGATGTGGCCGCTTGGGCAACGGGCAGGCTCTCTCGGTCCGGGAAGACGCGGGATGACATCAGCCACCTTAGCCGCCGGAAGCAAGTGCTTGCCCTGCGACGGCGCGCGCAGATGGTCTTCCAGGATCCATATGAATCCCTCAATCCGCGTCAGACTATCTGGGAGATCGTGGTCGAGCCGTTGGAAATCCACGACCTTGGCCTGAGCGCAGACGAGAAAGAAGCCCGTGTGCGTGCCGCGCTCGAAGATTGCGGACTGGCTCCAGCAGATCATTTCTGGAACCGCTACCCGGACGAGCTATCGGGTGGCCAACGTCAACGTGTGGTTGTTGCAGGCGCATTAGTGCTGGAACCGGAATTGCTGGTAGCGGATGAACCGGTGTCCATGCTGGATGTGTCCATCCGCGCCGACATCCTGACCCTGCTGGGTTCGCTGCGCAAGGCGCGAGACATTACCATTCTCTACACTACGCACGACCTGGCAACCGCCGGGTATTTCACAGACCGTATGGCGGTTATGTATCTGGGGCGCGTGGTGGAGCTCGGCCCGACGGTGGAAGTACTCAAGGAGCCGCGCCATCCGTATACGCAGGCGCTGGTATCGGTAGCGCCAGTGCCCAACCCGCGCAAACGCCGCAAGCGCATGATCTTGCAGGGTGAAGTGCCCAACCCCATCGACGTGCCCAGCGGCTGCCGTTTCCATCCGCGCTGCCCGATTGCGACGGATGAGTGCAAGAAGACCGATCCACCGTATGTGGAGATTTCTACAGAGCATAAGGCTGCTTGTTTGAAAGTTTAGTTTTCAAGAGTGATTGAGTAGCTTGAAGCGTTAGCTGAGAGCATATCGAAACCACAAACGTGATGTTTTCAACTGCTCGATGGTTTCGATACTCCGCTCACCTGCACTGCACAAAACGCAGTGAGGTGCAAGTGTCGCGGAACTCACCTGTGCCGCACCATACCATCCGTGCCGGATGGCACGGGCAGGTGCAGGCAACCAACGGAGTATTTTTGAAAATCATTGGGATTCCATAAATGAATACATTGAAAATTCTCAGCGACTCTGAAGTCGAATCCATGCACCATGCCACCTTGCGCATCCTGGCCGAAGTCGGCATTATCCTGAACTACCCTGATGCACGTCAGATGTTGACCGACGCAGGCGCAACCATCCAGAATGACCGCGTCTGCCTGCCGCCCGATCTGGTCGAAGACAGCCTCGCCAAATGCCCGCCGCAGGTCAACGTGCGCGGACGCGGTGGTACAACCAAAGCCCTCGGCGACGGCTCGCTCAACTTCCACAATCTGGGCGGCGCGCGGGACATTCACAACCCCGCCACAGGCGAGCACCGCTTCGCCGTCCTGGGAGATGTGCGTGACTCCACCCGCCTGCTGAATGCCCTGCCCAACTGCAACACCATCAATCCCTTTTTCACGCCCTCGGATGTACCGGGCGAATTGATGTCGCTGGCAATGTACCGTCATGCCATGCCCTTCACCACCAAACCGCTGCAAGGCCCTGGCGTGCAGACCGCGCCCGAAGTGCGCTACATGGCGAAAATGGCTGAAGTGCTCGGTCCGCCATCTGAAGTGCTGACCTTAAGCGTCTCGCCCGTCAGCCCGTTAGCCTTCCCTGACCACGAAGTCGAAGCCATGCTGGAGATCGCCCGCCAGGGCATCCCCTTCGCGCCGCTGCCCTGCCCCACCGCCGGGGCCACCGCTCCCTTCTCCATTGCCGGAGCGATCGCGCAACAGGCCGCCGAAGTGCTGGCCGCGCTGGTGCTGGCACAACTTGTCCACCCCGGCTTGCCGATGGTTTTCTGCGGACGATTGGCAATGATGGACCCGCGCACCGGCATCTCCGTCTGGGGCGGGATCGAGATGGGGCTGGCCTCCGCTGGAACCGTTCAACTTGGTCACCATTATGGACTGCCGGTCAACGTCTACGGCTTCTCCACCAACTCGCACGCTCTCGACATCCAGAACGGATTCGAGCGCGCGCTTAATGCGGTCATCCCGGCGCTGGCCGGTGCCGACGAACTCTCCGGCATCGGCGAGATGGAAGCCGGTTCATTAAGTACCTACGCCCAGATGGTGGCAGACAATGAGTTTGCATCCAGCATCCATCGCGTGCGGCGCGGCTTTGTTGCTGACGAAGATACCCTCGCAGTTGATGTAATCGCCAAAGTTATGGACGGCCCACGCAACTTCCTCGGTCAGAAGCACACCATGAAATACTTGAAGAACGGCGAGATGTTCGTCACGCAACTGGCCGAGCGCGGAAGCTGGGAAAGCTGGGAGATGGACGGTCGCCGGGGTCTCGCCGAGCAGGCTCAGGCCGAGTCCGAACGGATTTTGCGTGAGCATCAGGTCGAGCCGTTGAGCGAGTCGCAATCCAAAGAACTGGATGCCATCATGGCGTCCGCAGAAAAGGAATTGGTGAAATCATGAACCCCGAAGAATATCTGGATGCGCTGCTCAGCTTACCTGGCATCGACGACGAACTCTGGCCGAAGGTCTCACGTGATGGAAAGTGGGTGGCCTGGACCTGGCTCCATACCGGCCCCACGGCAGATGTCTTCGTCGCGCCCACCGACGGCTCCACAGCGCCCATCCGCATGACCGAAACCGACCAGAACACAATCCTGGTTTCGTGGACGCCGGATAGCCGGGCCGTGATCATAGAGCAGGATAAGGACGGCGATGAGCGGGTGCAGCTCTTTCGTGTTGATCTCACCTCTCCCCGGACCCTGAACCCGCTGACCGAAACCGAGCCGAATTATTACATCCGCGGCGGGACTCTGCATCCCCGCAAAAACTGGCTGGTGTACGCTGCCAACGTACACCCCGAAACAGGCGCAGAGACGGAAGAAACCTACATCTATCGCCACGATCTGGCCAGCGGCGAGCGCGTCCCGCTCGCCCATCAGGAGGTGGGCGGCTACACCGTGCCGAAGCTGAACTCTGCCGGGACACATATCCTGTACGCCCGCAACGACCTGCATCCCGCCGGGCGGCAGGTTTGGATAGTGGACATTGACGGTTCAAACGATCACGAACTGTTCAACTTCGGAGAGAGACGAAAAGCCTTTGTAGAATGGCACCCCAATGGAAAGCACGTGTTGGTGCTGGCTGAAACGGATACCCATCGCAAACTCGGTATCTGGAAACTGGGTGGCGTAGAAATACGCTGGCTGATCGACGACCCCTCCCGCGACATTCAGTTTGCTTTTGTGCCCGAAGGTTGTGATGAGACAGTGGTAGTGGAAAATATTCAGGGACGAGTCCGTAGCTCATTCTTGAATCTTGAGAGCGGAGATGAATTTCCCGTATCCACAGGAGAGGGCAATCTCATCCCGTTAGCACCGGTATCAGATACGGAATGGATTGGTTTCTACTACAGCGCCTGCCAACCGGGAGATATTGTTCGCTTCGAACGCAAAAACCCGCAAACGGAGGAGTTTGTCACGCTCACGCGAGTATGGGAACGTACGATCCTGAAACCTACCCAACTTGCTCCTGCAGAAGATTTCCGCTGGAAATCTGTGGATGGCCTTTCCATTCATGGTTGGTTATATCAGCCATCCGACGAACCTCATGGGACGATTGTCTACGTGCATGGCGGCCCCACCTACCACAGTCCGGATTTTTTGAATGCGCAAATTCAGTTCTTTGTAAGCCAGGGCTTCAACGTGTTCGACCCGAACTATCGCGGCAGCACGGGTTATGGGTTACCTTTCCAGCAGTCCATTCTGGAAGATGGCTGGGGTGGCCGTGAACAGGAAGACCTGCGCACCGGCATCAAAGCGCTGATTAAAGCAGGCATCGCCGAAGCGGGCAAAGTCGGCATGACCGGCACCTCCTACGGCGGGTATTCCTCCTGGTGGGCGATCACACACTTTCCAACTGACATCGTCGCTGCGGCGGCTCCTATCTGCGGTATGACCGATCTGGTAGTGGACTACGAAACCACCCGCCCGGACATCCGTCCGTATAGCGAAGAAATGATCGGCGGCAAGCCGGATGAAGTCCCGGAGCGATACTACGAGCGTTCTCCCATCCATTTTGTGGAGAACATCAAGGGCAAATTGCTCATCATTCAGGGCGGGCAGGACCCCAACGTCACGCCTCAAAATGTGGCTGATGTGGTCAAAGTGTTGAACAAGCACAATATTTCGTTTGAATTGCTCAACTTTGAAGATGAGGGACATGGTATCTACAAAGAGAAAAACCAGCGGAGGCTTTATCTTAGATTAGTAGAGTTCTTTGGAGAAACTTTCAAATAAATATATTTCCAGTTAGGAGCTATTTTCATTCCCCGTTCTGCAAAAAACCAACAAGAATAAAACGTTTAACATCATCTGTTGGCGGTTTTTCTGAGTTGGATGCCCCCACCTGAATACACTC
>JBAVJG010000411.1:0-3128 GCA_049687655.1 Anaerolineales bacterium
TCCGGATTAGCATGATTGAACGAGTGGTAGCCGATCTCATGCCCCTTAACCACAAACCGCTTCCACACCCCCAGGTCTTTGCTCTGGTTGTTGAGCAGCGCCTCGCCAACAGGAAACAGCGTGATACGTACTTCCGGATGCTGGTCCAGGATGGCCTCCAACCGATGCAATATCGTAACCAGGTAACAGTCATCATACGTCAAAGCGACGCGGTTATAGTGCGCGCTGCCCTGGTAGATAACGGGTTGTGCCTGGTAAGCAGTTTCGGCTGGCTTATAAGACAAAGATGCGGCGCTCAAAAATGACAGACTGCCCAGCTTAAGAAAGTCACGGCGAGAAATGGAAGTCATGGGACTCATTTAACCACAGTTGAATGCAGATGAAAAGGATTATGCTTGTGCTGCATATTTGCGTCCCAGAGTGAAGACCGCGATCGCGATCCAGGCCGCGTTTAATCCCAGCGATGGATAAGCTCGCCAATAGAAGGTGTTAACGATCAACAGAGTACCGGCCAGGATGTTGATGCTCTGGTAGAGCAGAGAATCTCCCTCAACTTTTTTCAACGAGATCAACGCAAATGCAAGTAGATACAGGACCGTACCTGCCCAGCCCAGAATGTCGATCAGGAGTTGCATATTTATTCCTTTTTAGACAGAATTTCCACGTTCATTCCCAGCCTGAGCTTACCCTCGTTCAATGGAATGACATTTTGCCCGAACATAGCCCCGCCATTCTGCACCCGGTAGGAGGCCAGGGTTTTGAGTGGTTCTTTGCTTTTTTCAAGTGTCTCTTTGTCGATTGTAGTGACCACGCAGCGCGCGCATGGTTTGACGAGTGCCATTTCGGCATCACCAATTCGGATGCGACTCCAGGTATCTTCAGCGAAGGGTTCACAGCCCCTGACCACCAGGTTTGGGCGGAAGCGGTTCATCGGGACGGGTTCGTCCAACCGCGAGTTTAGGTCCGCCAATGATTCTTCGGATGCCAGCAGGATCGGATAGCCGTCGGCGAAGGCCGTATGATCGTCCGCGCTGACAGCATACTTCTCGTTGACTTTGCGAATATAATCCTCTGCGATATGCACTAATCGCACGGAGGTCTCCAGCCAGTCTGAAAACCATTCGGCAGCCTGTTCGCCCTGATCAACAGCCTGGACACCTTTGCTGCGCCAGATATTCACGGGGATGGTTGAACCTGATTTTTGAATGTTGACAGTCAGTTCCTCCACGCTGGGGGCAGAGAGAGTCAGCCTTTCGCCGGAAATGGATGGGTTAACGAGGGCAAGTTTGGGGTGGTCCCGCTGCGTAAGGAAGTGTCCTTCGGATGTGACCACCATCATCCGGCGGTCATGCTCAAGTCCACTTCGTTCCACGTTTGAATGGTCCACTTCATGCCCACGACAGGCTTTGATGGGATAGTAGATGAGAGAAGATACCTGAATCATGCGCGCAATTTTACTCGAATATCGATTGCGACTACTCCCTTGTCCAGGACGCGCAGTGGATTGATCTCGATTTCAGCGATTTCAGGATGCTCATTTGCCAGATGCGATAGCTTGACCAGCGCGTCGACCACAGCGGACCTGTCAGCAGGGCGGATGTTGCGATAACCGTCCAGTTTGCGGCCAGCCCAGGTCTTACGCACCAGGGATTCAGCCTCAGCCTGCGTCAAGGGCCCCAGGGCAAAAGCTACATCCTTGAGACCTTCCACTTCGACCCCCCCGGATCCGAACATGACCAGCGGCCCGAACTGCGGATCCTGCACCACGCCCAGGATGACTTCTTGCCCCTCGGGAACCTGCCTTTGCAAATGCACGCCTTCGATCTTTGCGTTCGGTCGTGCATTTTCGGTTTTTTCGACAAGCTGCGCGTAACCATCATGTACTTCTTTCTCGTTGGATATATCCAGAAAAACCCCGCCAATGTCTGACTTGTGCAGGATGTCCGGCGAAGCGACTTTCATCACCAGCGGGAAACCAAGCTCGTGCGCGATTTCGGCGGCTTGGTCTGTGCTGGTGGCGAGTTTCATCGGGGCAGTCGGGATGCCATAAGCGGCGACCAAGTCTTCAGGCAACGGTGGTTGAGTAGCCCCGTGTTCTTCGGGGTGTATCGAAACCACTTTGTCAATCTTGGTCTCGATACGCTCCTGCGGAGCTACTCGACCATCTAATTTCTCTAAATACTCTGCCCTCTTCGCCAAAATTCCCAATGCAGACGCCGCCTTCTCCGGAAACGTATACGTGGGGATATTCGCCCCTTGGAAACGTTTGGCGGCTTCCCTGGTCAGTTCTGAACCGAGCAGCGCAATCAAAATCGGCTTTTCAGATGTGTGAATGATGGGGATGAGCATGTCCGCCACTTCCTCGGTGTGATACATGGGCGGTGGCGGCAGGATGACCAGAACAGCGTCCACACCGGAATCGGCCAACAGTATGGACAGACATTCCGCATACTGCCCCGGGGAGGCGGATGCCAGCATGTCTACCGGGTTGTGGATGCTGGCAGCCGGGGGCAGAATTTCAGCCAGTGTCTTCCCGGTTTTTTCTAGCAAGTCGGCCATATGCAGCCCGTTGACTTCCAGCGCGTCGGCGGCGATCACACCGGGGCCGCCAGCGTTGGTCAGGACGGCGACATTCCGTCCGCGGGGTAAGGGACAGGCCGCCAGCGCCTGGGCCCAGTCGAACATCTCCTCGGCGGAATCGGCGCGGAAAATACCGGCCTTCTCAAAGGCGGCCGCATAAGCTGTGTCAGAACCGGCTAAGGCGCCCGTATGCGAGGCAGCAGCCCGTTGTCCGGATTCGAAGCGCCCGACCTTGAGCGCGATGACCGGCTTTTGTTTGGTCACGTCACGGGCGATCTCGACAAAGCGTCTCCCGTCTGCTACCCCTTCCAAATACAGCACAATGACATGCGTGTGCTCGTCCGAGGCCACCACCGGTAGCATGTCCGTCTCGTCCACATCGGCCTGGTTGCCCAGGCTGATCAGGCGCGAGAAGCCGAAGCCGTGTTCCCGCGCCCAGTCGATGATAGCAGCGCAGAAGGCCCCGGAGTGCGAGATGAAACCGATATGACCCCGGGCGGGCATAGGCGGGGCCAGGAAGGTGGTATCGAGCGGCAGGTGCGTGTCGA
>JBAVJG010000412.1:0-2791 GCA_049687655.1 Anaerolineales bacterium
CCGGCAAATCTACACTCTTCAACGCGCTGACCGGGCTCAAGCAGCACACTGGCAACTGGCCCGGCAAGACGGTCACGCGCGCTGAGGGCGGTTACCAGTTCAACGGCGTCAACTACAAGCTGGTGGATTTACCCGGGACGTACTCGCTGTTATCAGCATCCCAAGATGAAGAAGTAGCACGTGACTTTATCCTATTCGGCCAGCCTGACTGCACCATCGTCGTGACCGATGCCACAGCGCTCGAACGCAACCTGAACCTGGTCATGCAGGTTATGGAAATTACAGATAAAGTCGTAGTTGCCATCAACCTGATGGACGAAGCCAAACGCAAGGGACTGGAAGTGGACGCCCGCAGCCTGGCACGCGACCTGGGCGTGCCCGCCGTCCCGATCATAGCGCGCTCAGGTGAAGGAATTCACACCTTACTGTCTACGGTTGCAGATGTGATTGAAGGCGAAATTGTCACAAAACCGATCCGCGTAGAAGGCACGCCTGAATTTCAGCGCGCGGTAACAGAATTGGTGCCGATGATCGAACAAATGGCGCCCGGCGTACCCAATGCGCGCTGGCTGGCCATTCGCTTACTGGATGGCGACTCCAAAGTCCAGCAGGCACTGATGAGCGGCGAACTTGGCGGACTGATGGCGCGTCAGCAAAGCGCGGATGTGCAGTTCAGCCGCAAGATGTCCGTTGAAGGCAGACAGTAGGGTAGCTATGACAGACCCAACTTTAAACCCCAACGATGTGCTTGCAAAAGCCGAAGCCCTACGCGGCGGCCTGTCAACAGGTTTCCGCGACGAAATTGTTAAGTCGCTTTATAGCGAAGCTGAAACGATTGCCAAACGCGCCGTCAAATCTATATCAGCAAAAAAATATGACCTCGACCAAAAAATTGACCGCCTGGTCACTTCACCGATCTTCGGACTGCCCATCATGCTGATCCTGCTGAGCATCGTCATCTGGTTGACCGTCATTGGCGCCAATGTGCCATCACAAATGATCGCCACAGCCCTGTTCTGGATTGAAGACCAGGCGTCCACGCTTTTCACCAATATCGGCATACCCTGGTGGATCACCGGCTTCCTTTGGCACGGCGTCTATCGCGGCCTGGCCTGGGTCATCGCGGTCATGCTGCCGCCCATGGCCATCTTCTTCCCAATGTTCACCATCATGGAAGACCTGGGTTATCTCCCACGCGTAGCCTTTAATCTGGACTGGATGTTCAAAAAAGCTGGCGCGCACGGCAAGCAATCCCTGACAATGGCAATGGGATTCGGTTGTAATGCCGCTGGCGTGATTGCGACTCGTGTGATCGACTCGCCCCGCGAACGACTGATCGCCATCCTGACCAACAACTTCGTACCTTGTAATGGACGCTTCCCAACTCTCATCATGCTTGCCACCGTTTTCGTAGCGGCTACTTTTCACCCGGCTTTTGCCTCCTTCGTCGCCGCAGCGACAGTGGTCGGCGTGGTGCTGGTCGGTGTGGCTTTCACCTTCCTGATGTCCTGGATATTGACCAAAACTGTGCTAAAAGGTGAAGCATCTGCTTTTACGCTTGAGCTGCCTCCCTACCGTCGCCCGAACGTTGGCCGCATCTTGTACACATCCCTGATCGACCGCACCCTGTTTGTGCTCTGGCGTGCCATTCAGACGGCTGCCCCGGCTGGAGCGCTCATCTGGATTTTGGGCAATATCTTCGTTCAGGATGTCAGCCTGGCTAACCATATCGCCAACTTCTTGAACCCCTTTGGTTTGTTGCTCGGTCTCGACGGCGTCATCATGCTGGCTTATATCATCGCTATCCCGGCCAACGAGATCGTTGTCCCGACCATGCTGATGGTTTATATGGGCACCGGCATGATGACCGACCTGCCCGGCCTGACCCAACTCAAAACCCTGCTGGTAGACGGCCACGGCTGGACGATGCTGACCGCCGTCAATCTGATGCTTTTCAGCCTGCTGCATAATCCATGCGGCACAACCATTATGACCATTTACAAAGAGACAAAATCTTACAAGTGGGCAACGTTGAGCGTGGTCATCACGCTGGGAACGGCCTTCATCGTCACCTTCCTGACAGCCTCAGTAGCCCGAGTACTTGGCTGGGTTTAATTTCAGATGCTCCAAAGAGCAGAGAGACCAGTTTCTTCCTGGTCTCTTTTTTATTCGAATCATCCTCTAGTGTGGTGACGAACGAGACGATTTATGCCACGATAACAATCAAGACAAAAGTTGTCCAATTAAAAGGAGGTGCCAAATGAACCGTAAACTCCCCATCCTGTTCGGTATTATGGTGGTTTTGGCCGCATGCGTTCCACAGACATCCCCTGACAAATCAAATGTTTGCCCGGTCACGCAACCGCCTGAACCGGCTTTCTCCCCACCCATTGATACCGATTACGAAGGACGCTTCTGGTATGGCACACCCACCCTGTGGACAAATCTTCCATCAGACGGCATCTGGCGGGGATTACCCAAAGATGATGACGGTTATGTACAAAAAGCACGTTTCTGGCGCGAAGGCTTCGTTGCGCTCGATGAGCCAAAGCCAGCCCTGACCGTCTCAGGCCGCAGGCTGGAAGCGTCCGCTCCGACATTCTCTTTTTCCGATGCCACGCATGGCTGGGATGAAACAGGGGATTTCATGCTGATGGGCATTAGCATCCCCACTGAAGGCTGCTGGGAGATCACAGCAGAATATCAGGATGCACAACTGACTTATGTGGTTGAGGTCGTACCTTAAAAGTCAAGACCACCCGTATAACGGGTGGCTTGACCTGGCCCTATA
>JBAVJG010000413.1:0-5565 GCA_049687655.1 Anaerolineales bacterium
AAGTGACGCAGGTACTTGAGCGCATCCACAGAGATGCCGGTCAGGTTAGGCAGCCCCCGCCCGCAGCGCGGACAAATGACACCGCCCGATGAGAATGAGAAAAACTGGTCTTCGGCCTTGATCTCGCGTCCGCAGTTGGCGCACTCGAACAATTGCGGCCGGAAGCCCAGGAAATCAAGCAGGCGCATCTCGTAATAGCGTACGGCCAGCCAGGGATCTTCTCCATCGGCAAGTCGTTTGAGTGTTTCGGCCAGCAGGCGGAAGAGGCTCGGGTTGGCGCCTTCCTCTTCATACACAAAACGGTCGAGCAACTCCACCACGTAAGAGGCCGTGCCGGTCATCACCAGGGTTTCACGCAGGGGCAGATAGGCGTCGATAGTGTCGGCCTGGGTCACGATGAACAGGCTGCGTCCACGCGCAAGCTGCAATTTGACGTGGGTAAAAGGCTCCAGGTGCCCGGCTTTGCGCGAGGTGATTTTGCGTGCCCCCTTGGCCACCGCGCGCAGCTTGCCCTGCTCGCGTGTAAACAGCGTGATGAAACGGTCAGCCTCGCCCCAGTCCGCATGGCGGAGGACTATGGCGTGGACACGGATGGAACGGAATTCAGTCATGGGGAGGACCCAGGGTGTTTGGCCTTTCTTTTGCGGTCGGTATAATTTTTTAGGTTGACGAGTACATGAATTTTACATCATTCCTGGCACCCATGCGTCGGAGCTCTCTAGGATTCTCCGTGAAAATGCCCAGATTTAGGGGTGCGAGCGTACGCTCGCACCCCTAAATCTGGGTATCTACCACTGCGTCTTCGCGCAGCGAACGGCGGAAATTCCCAAAGAACCTGCGTCGGGGGATGGGCAATACAGGCTAGCCCGTAAGTTCATCGCGCATAAACCAGGATCACGAACGGCAGCGGTCTGCTTGGAGGAAGGATATCGAGCGGATTCGCCAGCAATATACCGGTGGAGCCTCCCCCGTCCAGATTGATGGCAATATCCAGGTTTAGATCCGATTCCGTCAAATAGACGCTTAACTGGTGTAATGTAAAATGCCCTTGAGGGGCAACGATAAGGAGGATTCGGCCAGCCTTATCTTGCCCAATCGCGGTCCGCCTTGCGCTGACATTACTCTCCCTCTCTGCGCCAAAGCCGAGTCCGCCGCCCGGTTGGACCAGGATGGGGAATGCCTGTAAAGCAGCCCGCAACGGCTCACTGGAATTGTAGGGTTTCTGGACTAGCCATCTTAATTCTGCCCAGGAATCATTGATCGCCAACATCCCCCCTCTATTAAAACTACGCCCGGAGGCCTGTCCATTCACGATGATGAGCCCATCCGGAAAATATCTCTCGTTTTCTACACTATAGTATCCACCATTGACAACCATGAGGGCGTTCGTTTGCCTCTGCCAGGTTTCCAGGGACTTGGGTGTTTCGTCATATGCGACATCCATCCGGAAGTAATTTTGATCGAGGCGCCATATATGTACTGATTCAACCTGCTGGTCCAGGTCATTGTAAATTTGGTTTACGCGATGTTCTAGCCCGGGTCGTAACAATGTCCAGCCTGGCTCCGGAACTGTATCAATTATGGAGGGGACGCTGAGCGTCGGTGTGCGTGTGAATGTTACTGCTGGTGGTACACTAGAATCACCCTTGATGAAATAAATGGAGCTGCCGCAAGTCCCAAACAAAATGACAAGAAGCATAAGAATCAAAAGGTGAAGTGTTCGTGAAACACGTTTAGACATGATAAGGATTCTATCAGATTAATAGAATTAATGTTCTATTTTTGTGAATTGCTTTATGGAGTACCCCTTTACCTGACCACATTATTAAATTGGCGTTATATTCGGAATCAGGTTTTGCTCGTTTTGTTGGATAGTCCGCGCTCGCCCAATAGTTAAGTACTTTCTTCAGCAATAATCAGCAGGAAAAACTATGTCGATACGCTTTCTAAATTGTGGCTCAATCCGTCCATACTTTCCAAAAGTGAAAAGTGGAATCACCTGCATCCTTGCTGAGACAAATGATGGGCTTGTGCTTGTCGACACAGGTTTTGGCACCAATGATTATCTTCATCCCGGGAAATTGATGCGTTTTTTCACGGCAGCAATGCGCTCACCGCGGGATGTCAACGAGACAGCCATCCATCAAATCCAACGATTAGGCTATCATTCCAACGATGTTCGCCATATCATTATGACCCACTTGCATCTTGACCACGCCGGCGGCTTGCCAGATTTTCCGCATGCCAAGGTACACCTGTATCAACCTGAACACCAGCACATCTACAACCAGCGTTTAGGCTGGGAATATGTTCCAGCGCACTGGGCGCATGAGCCGGATTGGGTGGTTCATCAACTCTGTGGTAAAAACTGGTATGACTTCGATGCCATACAACTTAAACCCTTCACACCCGAAATCTGGTTAGTTCCCCTTACAGGTCACACAGTGGGACATTCCGGTGTAGCCATCCGCACTGAGACTGGTTGGGTATTGCACGGCGGTGACGCTGTCCCGTTCAACGTGGCAGTAGATGAAGTTCCCGATAGGATCTCAAAGCTGTTGATTGGTCCGCATGTCCCCAAAATACGGGAGTTTATGAATCAGCACTCTGAAGTTCAAGTAGTTGGTGCGCACATGACGCTTGATTTCTACAAATGAATACAGTCTTCCTAAGCATCTTATATGGACTAGCAGGGATGTTCGGGCGGGGGAAAAATTAGATCATTCCGGTGCAAGATTCCCGGGGGTAAACGCGCCGGGCAGCAGATCATGGACTGTGGTTTCCTCCAACAGTTCGCCTTCCGTATTTGCGATCAGCACAATTGTGTCCAACCCAAACTCGGCCAGCACCTGACGGCAGGAACCGCAGGGCGAACCGCCGTTACTGGTCACCACGGCGATGACATCGAACTCGCGCTCGCCTTCGGAGACGGCCTTGAAGACCGCCGTCCGTTCGGCGCACATGGTGGTGGGGTAAGCCGCGTTTTCCACATTTACGCCGGTAAAGACCTTACCGGTTTTGGTCCGCAAGGCTGCGCCGACAGGGTACCTTGAATAAGGCGCGTACGCGCGCCGACGGGCTTCGATCGCCAGATCAATCAAAAAATGGCGTTCTTCTTCAGTTAGGGGTAGCATCTTCCTGGTCACCTTCTTCGTCAGGGGGTATGCGTTGAACGCGTACGCGACGGATACGTCGGCCAATGATCTGCTCAATGGTGAGTAGCAAGCCATCCGCCTGGATCGATTCGCCGTCATGCGGGACACGTCCAAAATGATCGTACAGGAATCCGGCCAGGGTATCCGATTCGACCTTAGGTATATCGCTTCCCATCACTTCGTTGAAATCATCCAGATCGATACGCCCAAGAAAGACAAACTCATCGGGACCATTCTGATGTATCAGATCTTCTTCACTGAGATCGTATTCATCCTGTATCTCGCCGATGATTTCCTCGATGATATCTTCCAGGGTCACCAGTCCGGCTACGCCGCCATATTCATCCACCACGATGGCCATATGGATGCGCTGAGACTGCATCTCGGTCAGCAGGGTATCGGCTTTTTTGGTATCGGGCACAAAATACGCCGGGCGCAGAAGCTCGCGGATACTGGCATGCTCGCGGCCATTTGGCATGACGTGCAACAAGTCTTTGGCGTAAAGCAGACCGATGATATTGTCGATGTTGGTCTCGAAGACCGGGACGCGCGAATGTCCCGATTGGGTGAAAGCCTTGGTCGCCCGCGATAGCGAGGTGGTGACTTCGAAGGCCAGCATGTCCATACGCGGCACCATGATCTCGCGCGCAAGCGTCTCGCCAAATTGGAAGATGGAATAGATCATCTGACGTTCTTCAAGCTCTAACCCGCCTTCTTCCTGATCCGATTGAACCCAGGTTTTAAGTTCATCTTCAGTCATTTGCGCAGCCACCGGCGCAGGCCATTGAGACTGGAGAAAACGCACAGGCAGAAAGACCAGCGGCGTCATGACGAAAATCAAGGCACGGGCGAACTTTCCCAGGCGCATACCCCAGTGCTCAGGTTTGAGCAGGATATTCCCTTCTACGATGAACTCCACGGACATCAGGGACAAGGCCACCAGAAAAATAATCACGATCAGGATGATGAGCGCGAATCGGGACTCCCCGGCAGCCTGCCCGGCCATAGACAGGATAACCCCCGCAAGCAGGATACGGGTCGCCGTCTGACTGAAGCGCAGGGTGGGACGCAGGCGAGCATCTTCGATCAACGCCAGCGTGCGGTCTACCGGTTCGGGGAATTGCTCCCGCATAGAGAGCAAACGCAGCGGACGCAGGTTCAGCAAACTGACGCGTGTCGCAGCGATCAACAGGTCAAGAATTACAAAAAGAATACTAAGCGGGATACCCCACTCAATTTGAATCACGTTTCTCCAACTTTCGAATCGCCCGGGCCGGCATGCCTACCACGAGCGTATCATCCGGGACATCTTTGGTAACGACGGCTCCCGCGCCGGTGCGAGAGCGGTTACCGATTTTCAAGGGCGCAACCAGCATCGAATCCGAGCCGATGAACACATCTTCCCCAATCTCGGTGGGATGTTTGCTCTTACCATCGTAGTTACAGGTGATGGTACCAGCGCCGACGTTGGTGTTCGCGCCGATGGTGGTATTGCCGATGTAAGAGAAGTGTCCCATTTTGACACCGGGGCCGAGAGTGGAATCCTTTACTTCGCCGAAATTGCCCATATGGACGTGCTCCATCAGATGTGCGCCCTTGCGCAAACGGGCAAAGGGGCCGATGTCTACGTTATCTTCGAGCACCGCGCTTTCCATCACCGACATGAAGACCTGGCACTTGTTCCCAATCTGCGAATCGCGGATGTGAGCATTCGGGCCGATTTCGCAGCCTTCGCCGATGGTTGTCTTCCCCTGGATATACGTGTTGGGCATCACCACCGTATCCCTGCCGATCATCACGCCCGCATCGATGTAGGTCGAGGCGGGATCGATCATCGAAACGCCCGCAAGCATCAGTTCCCGGTTGATGCGCTGGCGCATGACGGCTTCCGCTTCGGCCAGGTGGATACGGGTGTTGATACCAATCGTCTCCTGCAAATTGTCATGAACCAGTGCCTGCACAGATAAGCCATCATTGACGGCTAATTCAATCGTATCCGTCAGGTAATACTCGCCTTTGGGAGATAGCTTGATGCGATGCAGCGCATCCCACAGCCAATCGGCTGAAAAGCAATAAGCGCCTACGTTGAGTTCCTTGATGGCTTTCTGTTGCGGTGTAGCAACGAATTCTTCCGCGATAGCAGCCACCGTGCCATCCTCCTTGCGTACGATGCGACCAAACCCGCGCGGATCTTCGGCGATGACCGTCAACATGGAGATCGGGCCTCTATTCTTTTTCTGCGTCTCAACCAACTGTCGGAAAGCCTCCCCCCGCAGCAGGGGCATATCCGCATAGGTAACGATAACGTAATCCGACTTGCCGTTCAACACGTTTTCAGCCTGCAGGGTGGCATGTCCCGTACCGAGTTGCGGTTCTTGCAAAACACAGATGGCTGAATCACCGATAAAGT
>JBAVJG010000414.1:0-2440 GCA_049687655.1 Anaerolineales bacterium
TGATAGGCACTACTCCGATATTGTCGCCATCGGCGCCTATCAGACGAACTTCCGCAACACGGATGCCTTCATTTACTCGAAAATCGTTTGCGCTGATATGTTACTCCTTCTTTTGAATGCCACAACAGATTGTTGTAGTATAGAACAGACGGCCAGCCTAGGGCTGGCTGATTTACGAGTAGATGATACCATGAACGCGGGGGAATCGTCAACAAAACTGCACGCTTCCGATTGGATTTTGGCCTGTTCCCTGTTATATTTTTCCCCAACCATTTCAGGTATCATCGGATATATATATTGTAGGATGCTTCTCTTTAGGAAAATATGGACGAACAACAAGCCATCCAAAAACTCAAACAAGGCAACATCAGTGGACTGGAATTCCTGGTGCAGAACTATCAGGCCAAGGCTTTGCGCACAGCATATCTGATCACGCGGGACTTGGGGCTGGCTGAGGATGTGGTGCAGGAATCGTTCATCCGGGCATATCACTCTATTCGCAGCTTTGACGAGACGCGTCCGTTCGAGCCGTGGTTTTTGCGTAGCGTGGTCAACGCATCAGTGAAGATGATGCAGAAGTTGACGAAGCAGGTCGAAGTCCAGGCTGATGAGGATGATGGGGAATGGGCCCAGATTTTATCTACCGATGAATTCGTCGAGGCACAGGTTGAAGCGGGCGAGTTCCGGTGCCAATTGTGGGACGTCATGCAAAAGCTGTCGCCACGCCAACGGGCGGTGATCGTCCAGCGTTATTACCTGGAAATGAGCGAAAAAGAGATGGCTGCCCGATCGGGGGTCGCGCGCGGGACCATAAAGTGGCTGTTGAATGCGGCGCGTGAACGATTGCGCACCCTGTTAGAAAGGAGCGAGTGATGAACGATAAGGATAATCGCGTGAAAGACGCGTTAGAATCCATCGCTCTCAGAAATGTCCCGAATGATACTAATCTCTGGCCGCGCATTGCGTTCCAATTGGGCGAAAGGAGCTCATTGATGCAAACCTTGCGCGCTCGTCCGGTTTTGCTAGCCTTGGTTTTGTTTCTATTGCTCGTCTTTTTAAGCGGGGCGGCTTATGCGATTGGTCGTTCACTTGGTTATGTTCCCGGCGTGGGGCTTGTTGAAGAGGGGAGTGGAATTCGCGTGTTGGCTGAACCTGTTTCGGTAGAGAGGAATGGATTAACTGTTACGGTTGAGCAGGTTGTGGCTGATGCAACCCGTACAATTGTCGCTTATCAGATAGATGGTATTCTCCCCGTTGCTTCAGGATTCCCAATGTGCTCTAAACCACCCGTTTTGCGATCGCTGGACAAAAACGAGTTGCGATTCCTGAGCGGCGGTGGAGGCGGAATGGAATCGATAAACGGGGAACCCATGAAATACGAGACCAGCTATGTCTTCCCATCTCTACCAACGGGGACAGATAGGATAAGTATCGTTTTTCCGTGCATCCTTCCTGAAGCGGGTAACGGCACAGCAGAGTGGGAAATCCCGCTTTTGTTGGGACCAGCTCCAGCAGGTTATATGACACCGGCTGTTGAGATCGGCGCAACGTATGTTTCATCCGGCCCGAGTTATAAGACTATATCTACGCCTACGTTTGAGGTATCTACACCTTTCGTATATGACGAGTCCTTTCCACCTACACCGACACCCGTGCCAAATGGTTCCGGGCTATATCTTGATAAAGTCATCGAACTGGCGGACGCATATATTTTGGTTGGCAACTTTACCGATGCAGGCGACCTGCCAGGGGCCTTGGATACCAGTGGTTCGAGTGTATATTTTTACAGGCCATATATTGAGGATGGGAATGGAAAGCTGGCTCGTTTTCAGCCACGTATCGATATCCGACCTGATATTGAGTGGAGTCGCGTCAATTATTGGGCATACGAAATCCCAAAACCTGTTCTGGGGCCATTGAAAATCAGACTCGACCAGGTCGATATTTCTACGATGAGCACGGTCCGGTTTCAGTTTGACACGGGACCCGACCCACAACCAGGTCAGGAATGGTCCCTCGACTTACCCCTCCGGTTAGGCGAGTATGATATTGTTATAGACTCTGTGAAAATAATGCAGGATGGTTATCGTTTTAAGCTCCATACAGGGTTTGGTATCCCTAAAGCTTTTGAACTCAATTTTGTCGATAACTTGAGTATGCCAGGGACTATATATGAATTTCATTCGAGTGACAAGGTAGATTACATCTATAATATTACCTTTTTGTCTCCACTGCCTACCGGACAACTCACCGTGGAACTGATGATGTACCAAACGTTACCACTTCACGGTCCCTGGGTGCTTGAGTGGATACCTCCAACTCCATGATACGATCAAAAAGGCGGATGATCGTACGGTCATCCACCTTTTTTTCATCTTTTTCTAAAGCTCTGCCGCCCGTCTGCTGATCCGATCCTTCGCACGAGTAATGAACTCACTCA
>JBAVJG010000415.1:0-1820 GCA_049687655.1 Anaerolineales bacterium
GCCAGCATCGGTGCGCTGTTGGTCAGGTCTTCGCCCAGGACCAGCACCGCGTCGGATGAAGCCGCTTCCCGTAGACTGGCGGTTGGGGCAGGTCCATCTCGCAGGATAGAGATAACTCGTTGGTACAGGCGGGACTCGTCCGTAGAGATGCCGGCAAAGAATTGATTTTCGCCAACCAACGTCCGCAGGGCAAAGTTCGATTCCAGCGTGGCACGCGGAGAGCCGATACCGATCAACTGCTCCCCGGGTTGCAGAGTCACTTTCAGATGAGAGAGGGTCGCTTCAACGGTGGCAGGCTCAGGGGCCATTTTGATGCGTGGTTGAAGAATACGTTCCGGACTGTTGACAAAATCATATCCGTACCGTCCGCGGTCGCACAGGAAATATCCGTTCACATCCGCGTTATAGCGATTTCGAATGCGGCGCAACTTCCCATAGCGCTCGCCGGGAACGGTGTTGCAGCCCAGACTGCAATGCACGCAGATCGAGGGGGCGGTCTGCATGTCCCATTTGCGGGTGTAGTGCTGCTTAAGACTCTTGTCGGTGAAGACGCCGGTAGGGCAAACCTCCACCAGGTTACCGCTGAACTCGCTCTCCAAGACGCCGTCCTCGTGGCGGCCAAAGTAGACGTGGTCGTGCGCGGCAAAGACGTCGAAATCGCGCCCGCCCGCAAAATCGCGGTAGAAACGCACACAACGGTAGCACTCGATGCAGCGGTTCATCTCATGGTTGATAAACGGGCCCAGGTACTGGTTCTTGAAGGTGCGCTTGTTGAAGCGGTTGCGACGGTAGTTATGCCCGGTCATGACGGTCATATCCTGCAGGTGGCATTCGCCGCCTTCGTCGCAGATCGGACAATCGTGCGGATGGTTGAGCATCAGCCACTCGATGACCGAGGCGCGGAAAGCCGCAGCTTCAGGATCATCAATGGAAATACGTGTGCCCTCCGCTGCGGGTGTCATGCAGGCCATGATAATCTTCCCGGTTTTGTCGTCTTCACTTTTGAACTGCACCACTGCGCACTGGCGGCAGGAACCTACCGATCCCATGGCCGGATGCCAGCAAAAATAGGGCAAATCCAGTCCGAGCGAAAGAGCTACGTGAAGCAGGTTCTGGTCGGGGTCGACTTCGTATTCTTTATCGTCAATATAAATTTTTGCCATAGATTATCTCAAAATTCCATTCAACTCTGAGGGGCCCCTAAGGGCGACGAAGAGTCTCACATGGATGAAAGAGTTCCTTCGCTCCGCTCAGGATGACATTCATAAAAGGTTATTTCCACGGGCAAGATTTCTCATCAATGTGGCGCTCAAAATCTTCACGGAAATACTGGAGCGCGCTCTGTAATGGTTCCATCGCTCCGGGTGCCAGGGCACAAAAGGTGTGTCCCGGGCCTAGCAGCTTTGTGTGTGAAGCCAGCATTTCAAGGTCTTCGGGCTGGCCCTGTCCGCTCTCGATGGCTTGCAGCGTGCGAGCCACCCAGGGCAGTCCCTCACGGCAGGGAGTACACCAGCCACAGGATTCCTGGGCGAAGAATTGCTCCAGGTTCTGGACCATCCCCACCGGACAGGTCTGGTCGTCCAGCACGATCAGCGTACCGGTTCCCAGGCGGCTGCCCGCATTTTGCACATTTTCGTAATCCATTGGTACATCCAAGTGTTCTTCCACCAGAAAATCAGTGGAGGCACCGCCGGGTAGTGCACCACGGAACTCATGTCCATCTTGCATGCCTCCGGCGTGTTCGTAGAGTAACTCGCGCAAAGGAGTGCCCATCGGTAGTTCCCACAGGCCCGGGCGTTTGACCCGTCCACTGGCGCCAT
>JBAVJG010000416.1:0-3755 GCA_049687655.1 Anaerolineales bacterium
AGATGGGACACCAGTATGCGTAAACGTGATGATTTCCCCCATGCGCATGTAGTTGAGCATGGCCAGGTGCCCGTCAATGTTAAGCTCAAATCGCCCATTGTCAGTGTTATGTGTTACTTCTTGATCTGATTTCATAGTTTTATTTTCATCCCGATATGTGACCTTGTAAACCCCAATCGCTCATAAAAGCGATGCGCATCTCCCCTGGACTTGTGGCTGGTCAACTGCACCAGGTGGCAGCCGCGCTGGCGGGCGCGTTCGAGGACCCATTCCATCATTTCCGCGCCGATGCCCTGGCCGCGTAATCGTCGGGCAACGCGGACGGATTCGACCTGGGCGCGCATCCCCCCCTGGTAACTGATGGAGGGCAGGAACATCAGTTGTAACGTGCCGATCACCTCTCCTTCCATTTCAGCGACGACCAGTTCGTGGTTCGGGTCCCTGCCGATGGCCTTGAAAGCCTCGTAATATGATTGCGGCAGCGGCCTCTCGAAACGTTCGCGTTGCGCGCCAAGCTCATCTTCTGCCAGTAAGCGGACGATGTCAGGCACATCTGTTCGTTTTGCAAACCTGTACTGCGTTTTGAGCGGGCTGGTCATGAGGACCTCCAAAATCAAGATGCCAGGATTCTAGACCATAGCAACGGAATCAGCAACCGGGTAGGATGAAGCGGTCGGGGCATTCCCTGGCCTGCGTCCGTTATTTTGATTCCCCCTTACCGATGGACATTGACCCGCACCCTGTTTCCTTTTACAATACCTTTATGAGATTGTTGCATTTTGAGTTCGCGGGTATATCCCCATTTTTCGGGGGATTCTACCGCCCTGACCATGACCCTCCGCGTTTTTTTTAGAATCCGCCTATCCAAACTTTAGCCCCCCTTTACCAATCCGGAGGAAGACACTATGCCCAGCCCAATTATTTCCAAACGCGCCCCTGTCTATGCCGACGTTCCCGATGAGAAATGGAACGACTGGCGTTGGCAGTTAAGCCATCGTTTGAATTCTGTCGAAGAGATTGAGAAAGTTGTCCCACTGGACGAGAGTGAACGTAAAGCATTACAGACCAGCGGCCTGTTCCGTGTGGACATCACGCCTTACTTCATCTCATTGATCGACCCGGATGACCCGAATGACCCGGTACGTAAGCAGATCATCCCGCGTTCCGACGAGATGCAGGCCTTCACCGCCATGATGGAAGACTCACTGGCTGAAGACCGCCACTCTCCGGTCCCCGGCCTGGTTCATCGGTATCCGGACAGGGTACTTATGCTGGTCACGACCCAGTGCGCGTCTTATTGCCGTTACTGTACCCGCTCGCGCATCGTGGGCGATCCCGGCCAGACCTTCTCACGTCAGGAATTCGAAGCGCAGATCGAGTATCTCAAACGCACACCGCAGGTGCGTGACGTGCTGCTCTCTGGCGGTGATCCGCTGGTACTGGCCCCCAAGATCCTGGAGGAAATCCTGCGTCGCCTGCGCGAAATTCCGCATATTGAAATCGTGCGTATCGGTTCGCGCGTGCCGGTTTTCCTGCCCATGCGTGTCACACAGGAACTGTGCGACATGCTCTCGAAGTACCATCCGTTGTGGATTAACATCCACATCAACCACCCCAATGAAATCAGCCAGGAACTGGCGGATGCCTGCGATCGCATGACACGCGCCGGCATCCCGCTGGGCAACCAGTCCGTTTTGCTGGCAGGAGTGAACGATTGTGTCCACATCCAACGTGAATTGGTACAAAAAACGACGCGCATCCGTGTGCGCCCATACTATCTCTACCAGTGCGACCTGGTAGAGGGTGCCGGTCACTTCCGCACGCCGGTGGCCAAGGGCATCGAGATCATCGAGGGTTTGCGCGGACACACGTCCGGCTACGCAGTTCCGCAATTCATTGTGGATGCACCCGGCGGGGGCGGGAAGATCCCGGTCATGCCCAATTACCAGATCAGCGCCTCGGACCACAAGGTCATCCTGCGTAACTATGAAGGCTATGTCACGACGTATGAAGAGCCGACCCAATATACGGCGCATGACCCGGCCACCTGTCCATATTGTCAGAACAAACGCCCCGAACCGGGACAGACTGGTATCACGGGCCTGCTCGATGGTGAAGAAATGTTCATCAAACCCGAGGGCTTTGACCTGACCCACGATCGCCACGGCATCCAGCATCGTCTCAAAGATGAGAAAAAATGGAAGCCGCTAGGGATTGGGGCTGGGACGAAAGAAAACACGGAAGGATAGTTCATTCCGAACTAAAGGAGAAACGAATGAAACGTTTGTTTATTCCATTGCGACTGGCATCAATGCTGCTGGTCATCACATTGCTGGCGGCTTGCGGTCCGGGATTACCAGCGACGCCCAATCAAGAAGAAGTTGACGCAGCGATCAGCACCTCGGTTGCCCAGACCATCGAAGCGCAGGGAGAGATCGCGACCACAGTTGCCATGACTGTGGCTGCAGGTGTAACCGAAACAGCCGCTGCCATGCCAGAAGCACCTCAATCACCGACCCCGTTGCCAACCATAACCCCAGTGCTGGCAACCGCCACTCCTTTCCCGACAAGTACTTCATCCAGTGGGAGCAGCGGAAGTGGCGGAGGCGGCGGGACCAGTTCATATGAATATTCCTGTGACATCATCCGTCAGCGGCCCATCGACAATACGGAGTTCAAGCGCACGAACACCTTCGATGTCACCTTCGCCATCCTCAATAATGGCACAGCTACCTGGGAAGCCGGTAAGGACCTTGTGATGTTGGCAAATGCCGGTAATACGATTATCAATCCTCCTGGCACAATCGAACTCCCGGAAATGAAACCCGGTGATGTCTTCACAGTTGGTCCTTTTGATGCGCAAGCTCCAGATGCCCCCGGCCATTATGTGATTGATTTTAAGCTCCAGGGAGGCTTTTGCTATCCCTACGTGGCTTTTTATGTTGTTCGGTAGGAGCTTGAAAGAGAATTCCCGCTATCAATAGAGAGGATGTGTGATGAGCAGGCGGAGTATACGCCGTACGACCGTATGGCTGATTCTAGGGTTGGCCATTTTGAGTTGTGGAACGCCAGTGCTCGTCGCACCTCCTCCTTCTGTATCTGGACCAGGCTCCGTTGAGACCGTTATCGTACAAACGGCTGAAGCAGCGCAAACGCAAACCCTGATATCGCTGCCGTTTACCAGCACACCAACTCTCACCCCGTTAGCAACGAAAACCGCTACTGTCACTCCGACTCCAACTGCTACCATCCTGTTCTTGTTCCCAACCGAAACGAGTGTGCCAGAAGCTTTCTTGGAAGATACCGTTGGGAATAGCACTGGGGATGGCTCTGGTAATGACGCTAGCGAAGATGACGATGAAAGGATAATGAGGCGGCAATTATGGGCCTGTCGCGTCACATCTAAACGCCCGGCTGATGAATCCGTTATCATCGGAGGCAACAGTTTTAGAGCAGTCTGGACAGTGGTAAACACAGGGATAGAAACGTGGCCCAAGAAAAGTGTGGATATCGTATATGCTGGAGGTGCGCGTCTTAATGAAGGCAAACCATATTACGATATACCTGCTGCGGTCGCGCCAGGGGGGACGATCACAATTTCAGTAACGATGTCCGTTCCGAAACGCTCAAAAGATTACCAGACCAGATGGGCGCTGAAAATTGGCAGAACAGAATTTTGCCATGTAAAGTTTGTCTTTTCAGTCAAATAGGACTTACGCAGTCCGCAAAAAGGTGCCGGAAATAGGGGGTGCGAG
>JBAVJG010000417.1:0-2068 GCA_049687655.1 Anaerolineales bacterium
TGGATGAATCGCTGGATGTCTTGGTGCAGGCCGTTCGAACGGCCGAGGAAAAAAATCGGTGGTTGGATGTGATAAAGCTCGGGCGTGGTTTCGAGCGCGTGCTTGTACTGCGCAAACGCTGGCAGACCTGGCTCAATATCCTGAACTTGATTTTGAAAGCTGCACGCGCCCTGGGTGACCGTAAGGTGGAAGGCTGGGCGCTGCACCAGATCGGTACGCGTGCAGCCTGCCTGGGGTTCAATGAAGCGGCGCGCGGATTCTTGACCCAGGCGTTGAATATTCGGCAAGCGATCGGTGATAAAGCCGGGTTGGCAGTCACTCAGAATAACCTGCACGTGTTCTTCAATATCCCCCTGCCGCCTCAAGCAGGACAAACCGGTTGCCGCCGTTGCTTCACATGTGGTGCGGTGGGGGCGGGAGTAGCGGCAATTGCCACCGTTGTGATCGCTGGTGCGTTCCTGCTTTTTCGCGGATTTGAGCCTGTTCCTCCGCCGACTTCAATTTCAGGGCCAGAAAATACGGTGACAATAGTGATACCGCCTACAATTACAAATACGTTAACAAAAACACCTACCTCTACGGTTACTCCTACGACTACGACAACTTCTTCGATGACGCCTTCACGTACCAACACACCGACAAATACTGCCACCAATACCCCATCAATGACACCAAGCAGAACGCCTACTTCGACATTTACTCCTTCGCCAACACCCGATACAGTTGGGCCACCCGCTCCAAGTGTTGTGAGTCCCAAAAACAATGTAAATTTGAGTTGTCCGAATAGCCCGTTGTATTTAAGATGGATTAAAGTTAGTGACCCCAGCGGTATTAAAGATTACAATATCGAACTGATGGCCTCAACCAATGGAAGTAACTGGTCTTGGTTTTGGTTGCTTACAGCTTCAGGAAATGCAA
This sequence comes from Anaerolineales bacterium, assembly GCA_049687655.1. Classification (GTDB taxonomy): domain Bacteria; phylum Chloroflexota; class Anaerolineae; order Anaerolineales; family Villigracilaceae; genus JAABUE01. The sequence goes on from JBAVJG010000417.1 coordinate 919, forward strand.
TGCAGTACAATGTGACCAGTGAATTTAATGATAGTTGCGATTTTTATTCGTATTATAGATGGCGGATCAAGGCAAATGACAATGCTGGCAATAATGGCATCTGGTCGAATTGGTATAACTTCCACACTCTGCCTGTTGTCAATTAAAAGGCAAACCTAAATGACATGATTGTTCCTTGTAGGGATAGTCTGTTGAGTAACCATGGCCAAAACGTATCGAAGTATAACCTTTTCGTTCGAAAAGATGAAATCTGGCTATCATATTAGCGCTAATTTTCCGGACGAAAGTGGAACTAATGCTGAGTTCATTTTCCCTTTCTCGAGCCTTGAACTGGAAAATTTCATCCTACGATTGGGACAATCTCGCCGTGGTGTGCGGCGCGTTGAATCCCCGCAAATGCAGGCTGCCAAGGCTTTCGGCACCCGACTGTTCGAAACTGTATTCAGTGGGCAAGTACACGATGTCTATCGAAATGCTCTTCACGCTGCCGAGCGAGAGGGGGGCGGCTTGCGGTTGTTGCTGAGATTATCTGATGTACCGGAATTGGTGAATGTACCCTGGGAGTATCTCTACGATCCAGCGTTAGAGCGCTTTCTGGCCCTGACGGTGGATACGCCGGTCGTTCGCTATCTGGATGTATCTCAGCAAATCTTACCCTTCAAAATCCAGGCGCCGCTGCGTGTATTGACGATGATCTCCAGTCCGCGTGAATATCCACAGTTGGATGTCGAGGCCGAATGGAAAATCCTTAACGGTGCGCTGGGTGAACTGATCGAGCGCGGACAGGTTTCACTCACTCGTCTGGTGCAACCTACCTTGCCTGCATTACAGGAGCAGTTGCGCAAAGAGGAATATCATGTCTTTCATTTCATCGGGCATGGTACCTTCAGTGAATTCAAGGAAGACGGTTTGCTCTTGCTGGAGGACGAACAGGGCGCGGGTACGCCAGTCAGCGGCCATTATCTTGGAACGCTGCTGCACGACGAAAAAACGCTGCGCTTAGCTGTTTTGAATGCCTGCAAAGGCGCGCGAACGTCTGCGTCCGATCCATATGCGGGCGTAGCGCAGCAGCTTGTCCGGCAGGGAATTCCGGCGGTGATCGCCATGCAGTTCGAGATTAGTGAGCGGACCGCGGTGACTCTCGCGCGTG
>JBAVJG010000418.1:0-1998 GCA_049687655.1 Anaerolineales bacterium
TGGATGAATCGCTGGATGTCTTGGTGCAGGCCGTTCGAACGGCCGAGGAAAAAAATCGGTGGTTGGATGTGATAAAGCTCGGGCGTGGTTTCGAGCGCGTGCTTGTACTGCGCAAACGCTGGCAGACTTGGCTCAATATCCTGAACTTGATCTTGAAAGCTGCACGCGCCCTGGGTGACCGTAAGGTGGAGGGCTGGGTGCTACACCAAATCGGTACGCGTGCGGCCTGCCTGGGTTTCAATGATGCGGCGCGCGGATTCTTGACCCAGGCGTTGAATATTCGGCAAGCGATCGGTGATAAAGCCGGGCTGGCGGTTACTCAGAATAATCTGCATGTTTTCTTCAATATCCCCCTGCCGCCTCAAGCAGGGCAAACCGGTTGCCGCCGTTGCTTCACATGTGGTGCGGTGGGGGCAGGAGTAGCGGCAATTGCCACCGTTGTGATCGCTGGTGCGTTCCTGCTTTTCAATCCTGGTCCTGACCCCGCGCCTCCTTCACCTGTAGTCGTTGAAATAATTGAATCTGCGACACCAGTCACTCCCACTCGTACGAGAACGCCGACGGAGACTCCCACTTCGATCCCATCTACGCGTACTTCCACCTCAACGAAAACTTATACGCCTACCAGAACGCCAACGCGTACAAGAACGCCAACAAATACCCCTTCCCCTACAAATACCTTGAATAGTCCGCCGCCTGCACCAGAGATCGTTTATCCAACAGAATCAGACACGGTTCTTTGTCCAAGCGGTTCCAATCAAATCATCATGGACTGGCTCGAACCATTTGATCCAAGTGGCATAGATAATTATGAAGTATCTATGGCGGTAGAATACCAACCCGGGAGTTGGCTCCTTTTGATCAACCACCAACGTGTATTTACAACTCAACTAAATGTAACTGACGAAATAACTGGACGTTGTGGAGAAACTTTCCGGTTCTACGTAAGAGCATGGGATCGAGGTGGCGCACTGGGTGACTCATCTTTCGTTGAGTTTGTTGTCTATTTTCCAGGACCTGACTAGAGTTGAATATGGATAATCGTAACAATGACACACTTGTATCGTAACTTAGAGTTGATCCTGGAGAAAGGGGGATCAGGGTATCAATCTCTCGTTAAGTCACCGAATGGGAATAATGCAAGCGTCGAATTTGAATTTCCATTTTCGGGCCCTGAGTTGGAGAACTTCATCCTGCGCATGGGACAATCCCGCCGTGGTGTGCGGCGCGTTGATTCCCCGCAGATGCAGGCAGCTAAAGCTTTTGGCATCCGATTGTTTGAAGCTATATTCAGTGGGCAGGTGCATGATGTCTACCAAAATGCCCTGCACTCTGCCGAACGGGATGGATATAGCCTGCGGTTGTTGCTGAGATCATCTGATGTGCCTGAATTGGTGAATGTGCCCTGGGAGTATATTTATGATCCATCATTAGGGCGCTTTCTTGCCCTATCGGTAGATACGCCGGTCGTTCGCTATCTGGATGCATCTCGTCAAATCTTACCCTTCAAAGTCCAAACGCCGTTACGTGTGTTGACGATGATATCCAGCCCGCGTGAATATCCACAGTTGGATGTTGAGGCCGAATGGGAAATCCTTAACGGTGCGCTGGGGGTACTGGTCGAGCGCGGACAGGTTTCACTCACTCGTCTGGTGCAACCTACCTTACCTGCCTTGCAAGAGCAGTTGCGCAAAGAGGAATATCACGTCTTTCACTTCATCGGGCACAGTACCTTCAGCGAATTCAAAGCAGATGGCTTGCTATTGCTGGAGGACGAACGGGGAGCGGGAACACCTGTCAGCGGCCATTATCTTGGAACGCTGCTGCACGACGAAAAGACGCTGCGCTTAGCTGTTTTGAATGCCTGCGAGGGCGCGCGAACGTCTGCGTCCGATCCATATGCGGGCGTAGCGCAGCAGCTTGTCCGGCAGGGAATTCCGGCGGTGATCGCCATGCAGTTCGAGATTAGTGAGCGGACCGCGGTGACTCTCGCGCGTG
>JBAVJG010000419.1:0-2067 GCA_049687655.1 Anaerolineales bacterium
GTCCAGCACCGCCGCGGATAGCCCGCCGTGCGCGTGACCGGGCGGCCCCTGCTGGGCGGGGGTCAATATGAACTCAGACGAGACCATGCCATTTTCGTCCACATACCAGCGCAAACCGACGTTGTGCGGGTTCTCGGAACCGCAGATAAAACATGAGCCGTGTTCTGGGAGTTGTTTCATACTAGTCCATCCTGAGCGGACACTGAGCGAAAGCAAAGTGGAAGTCGAAGGATTGTCATGGGCAATATTGTAATGGTTTTAGAAAGAAAAAGTGACAGTCATTCGAAAAGGACTGTCACTTGATATTCTAGTTATGAAAAACTACCGGCCAGCTTGCAACCGTTCAGACAGCCACAATTTTATGATGGATTGACGCGAAACGCCCAATCGCTTGGCTTCGCGGTCAAGCGCGCTCAACATCCAAACAGGCATCTCCATGTTGATCCGTTTTTGCTCTTCGGCGGGGCGGCGCGCTTTCGACAGGTCAAGATATTCGACGATGCTCTCACCATCATCGAATTTTTCGTCAAAATTAGATGCTTTCGTGTTCATATAACTCAATCTCCTCGTCTCTGGAACGTCGTACAGAGATAATTCTGATATTGTCGCCGCGATAGGTGATCACTGCTGACCAATATTTACCTTCAAGTTTTCCAATGATCAAAAAACGCGGCTCGTCCAGATTTTTGGCTGGGATTTCAAGATAAGACTCGTCGTCCCATAATTGCTGTGCCTGTTCGAAATTGATTCCATGCTTGATATGGTTCGAAGCGCTTTTGTTTGGATCGTATTCAAACGGCATGCTTAAATTATACCAATATTGGTGGATAATAACTTTGCCTTAATCACCTTCGCCAGACGCTCCATCCCAACACGGATTCTTTCCGGCTCCACGCCGCCAAAACTGACCCGCATAGAATTGTCCCGGCTGGGATGCTCTTGCACGAAAAACTCCCTGCCCGGCATGTAGGCCACTTTTTGCGCAACGGCCTCCTTGAGCATGGACGTGGTGTCGATCTGCCCCGGCAGTTCCAGCCAGGTGAACAGACCGCCTTCGGGATAAACGGATTTGACCTCCGCGGGCAGCATCGTATGGATGCAGTCCATCATGACATCCCGCCGCTCGCGATGGATGTCACAGAACCGTTTCAGGTGCGGCTCGAAATATCCCTGGTTGAAGAATTCGGCGCACAGGATCTGTGTGACCACGTTGGTGTGGGAATTGGTCGCCATTTTGACTTCATAGGCTTTGCGTGTGATTTCTTCATCTGCGAAGATATATCCCAGCCGGGAGCCGGGCGAGAAGATCTTGGAGAAACTGTTGACATAGACCGTGTTGCCGCTTTCGTCGAAGTATTTGACAGGGGGCAAAGCTTTCCCGCTGTAGCGCAGTTCGCAGTAGGGATCATCTTCCATAATGACCAGATCATATTGGCTGCCCAATTCCGCGAGAGCTCGCCTGCGTTCCAGAGATAATGTCCGCCCGGAAGGATTCTGGAAGGTGGGGATGACATACACCATTTTGGGCGCATACTGCTTGATCTTGGCTTCCACATCTTCGAGCACCAGCCCGTTATCATCCGTCTCGCAGGCGATGCACTTAGCCTGGAACATTTTGAAGACCTGGACGGCATGCACAAAGGTGGGAGACTCGACCAGGATCACATCCCCCGGCTCAATATATAGCTGGCAGGTTAAATACAGGCTCTCGATGCCCCCGCCCACGATAATGACGTTTTCCAGCCCGGCCTTGAGTCCCTTGGGCGCCAGCAGCCTGTCGATCACGGCCTGTCGCAGGTCTGGGATGCCCATCGGGTTGCCATATTGCAGCGCCTGGCTGCCTCTTTGATCTCTGGAAAGCACCTGACTGGCTATCTTGCGGACGGCCTCTACCGGCAAGGCTTCCTTTGCCGGGGCGCCGCCGCCGAACGAGATCGTTTCGGGATCGGTCATCGACTCGAACAGGTAGCGGATCACGTCCGATGTCTCTTGCATATATGCGATACGATCTGCGAATTTTGCCATATAGGTGTTTCCTTCTTGAATACAAATCAGGGAGTTATATGA
>JBAVJG010000420.1:0-9583 GCA_049687655.1 Anaerolineales bacterium
GGATTTTTTGTCCTGCTTGGCATCTTATTGTGGTTTATGGCTTTCAATGCGCTTGAGACCGGCCTCTCCTCTTTTGCTGTATTCACGTTAGGGATGGAAGCCGGGACGGCCTCCATCTACGCCGGTCTGGTGACAATATCCTTCATACTCTTCTCTGTCCCGGCCGGTTTTATCGGAACGCGTTACGGGCGTGGGATAACGATCCGCATCGGTCTGGTCGGGCTGGCAATCGTTACATTGGCGGGCTACTTCATCATACAGAGCGCGATAACATTTGCGGTCATTCTTGTCCTGGCAGGGTTTTTATGGGCTATGGTCAATGTCAATAGCCTGCCGCTGGTTTATGATCATGGGGATGAAAAACGCATCGGAGCTTTTACCGGCTTATATTACTTTTCTTCGCAATTGGCCGCTGTACTTGGCCCTACACTGGGTGGAATTCTGGTAGATATACTGGGGGATCAATATCGCTGGCTTTGGCTATTCAGCTTCGTATTCATGACCTTTGCCTTTCTCGCGATGCTCGGCGTCCGGCGCGGGGAAGCGAAATCGGTTTGAGACAGGAAATGCTATCAACCACGGAAGCAGGCTGAAAGTCACAGTTGAAGCGAAAATGAAAAGTGATGCAAGTTAATCGAGGTCAAATCGCTGTGAATTGGGTTCGTCTGCTTGCCATCCCTATATTAATCATTTCCATCTTAGCCATTTCAGCATGCACACCGCAGCCGACAAATTGCGCGCGTGAGGATGTTTTCTGCGTGGGTCTGGTGACGACTTATGAAGGTATTGATGACCACGCTTTGAATCAGTCTGCCTGGGAGACGCTCCAAAACATCCAAACACAGGCGGGGATGGCGCGTCTGGATATGATCGAAAGCATCGACACACGTGACTGGCAGAAGAATGTCAGTTTTTTTGCTGAAAACAACTACGATGTGGTTGTCACAGTGGGGAGAAATCTTAGCGAGGCGACGGTTGCTGTGGCAGCCAAATATTCCAACACCCTGTTCATTGGCATAGATCAACAATTGGAGCAGGCATATGCCAATATCGCTACAATATATTTTGCCGTGGATCAGGCCGGGTTTCTGGCCGGCAGACTGGCTGCCATGGTCACAGAAGGGGACACAGTAGGCGCAGTGTGTGAAACGAGCGGCATCGATTCAGTCTGGCGTTACTGTGAGGGATTCCGCATTGGCGCAAGGTATGAAAATGACGATATACGCGTCCTGGTAGTGTACCGGGAGAGTGGCAGCCGGGACGATACATTCAATGACCCGGAGTGGGGTAAAGAGAGAGTGTCAAGCCTCATTGACAGTGGAGCGGATGTCCTGACCGCGTACGGCGGAGGTACGGCACAGGGTGCTTATTTGAGAGCAATGGAAAAAGGCATCCCGATCATCGGCGCTGAAGAAGACCTGTATTTTCGTTTACCTGATGTGCAGCCGGTTTTGATCACCAGCGTTATCAATGATCCAAGCCTGCAATTATCTTACCTTGTATTAATGGCCTCCCAAGGGGAAAACTCGGTTGGATCATTTGCCGGTCAAATAACATACGCCCCCTTTCGCGGGCCAAACCGGGAGCTCGAAAATGAAGCGGAAGATCTGCTTCAAGGCATCCGGAATGGTGAATTCGAGATAGACCTGCCAGTAAAAAAATAAAGTTTATTTCGCATTTTGACAATGTTAACATTTTGGCTGACAATATTGTACGGACTTGCACAAAGGTTGAATGGATTGTATACTTACCCAACAAGCCATTCTTCCCGGAGGTGAAAATACGAAACAAAAACCCCCAACCCCCTACATAAAAAAGAACCACAAATATCGAATTCCATGAGGAGAAGAAACAATGAAAAAGCTATATACGCTTATGGCAATACTACTTACTGTTGCCGTTTTACTGACTGCCTGCGGCGGTGGCGCTGCACCTGAAGAACCCGCTGCTACCGAAGAACCGGCTGCCCCAGCCCTCAAAATAGGTGTTGTCACCGATGTTGGACAACTTGAGGATAAATCCTTCAACCAGGCTTCCTACGAAGGCGCTCAGGCTGCAGCCGAGGGTCTCGGCGCTCAGTTCGATGTGATCGTGACACAAAACATCTCGGACTACAAGCAGAACATCCAAACCTTCATCGACCAGGGCTTCAATGTGATCGTCACCGTCGGGTTCCTGATCGGTACAGATACAACCATTGCCGCCAAGGAAAACCCTGATGTAACGTTCATTGGCGTCGACCAGGGTATCTGTGTGGATGAGGAAGGTGCTCCCGATGCAACCTTTACATGCGCGGGTGACGCAGCCGCATTGCTCCCGAATTACCAAGGGATCGTGTTCGCGGAGGAGCAGGCTGGTTATCTGGCCGGCATAGTCGCCGCCAGTATCTCCGAAACCGGAACGATCGGCTCAGTAGCGGGAACGAGAGTCCCTGCAGTTGTAGCCTACATTGCGGGCTATGAAGCTGGCGCCAAATCGGTCAACCCCGACATCGAGACGCTGACCCAGGAGGTCAATCCTGATCCGGCCAAGGGGTTTAACGATCCAGCGACCGGTAAAGCGATTGCCCAGCAGTTCATGGGCCAGGGCGCCGATGTGCTGTTCCAGGTCGCTGGCTTGACCGGCCAGGGCGTTCTCGAAGCGGCTTGCGATGCCGGCGTTTACGGCATTGGCGTGGATGTCGATCAGGTTGATACACTCCCGAACCTGTCGGGGTGTATCGTTACAAGCGCCGAGAAGAAGCTCAAAAACACTGTTCAGGCAGCTACCGAGAGCGTCGCGGCTGGCGATTTCCAGGCTGGCACGGTGGTATACAATGCCGCCTCGAATCCGCCCGCGATTGGTCTCGCCCCTTATCATGAACTCGAAAGCCTGATCACCCCCGAAATCCAGGCCTTGCTCGATGATGCAATGGCCAAGATGGCGAGCGGTGAACTTTCGCCCCCACGGGAATAGTTCCTAGATTCCGTCCGTATATTTAACGAGAGGCGGCCGGCATGGCCGGCCGCCTTTCTCGTCTTGACTACATCAACCTAAAGGACCCAACGTGAGTGTCGCACAATCCCCACCGCCGCGCCTCCAAATGCGCGGAATCACCAAGCGTTACCCGGGTGTCGTTGCAAACAATCAAATTGATTTGGACGTGAAAGCTGGAGAGATTCACGCGCTCCTGGGCGAAAACGGCGCGGGCAAGACGACGCTTATGAATATACTTTTTGGACTGGCCAACCCGGATGAGGGCGAGATCCTGCTCGACGGGCAACCAGTCCAAATCACCGATCCCGCGGATGCCATCTCGCGCGGAATTGGTATGGTCCACCAGCATTTTATGTTAATCCCCGTACTGACGGTGGCCGAGAACATCTTGCTCGGGGCTGAAACGATGGCCAATTCAATCTTCCTCGACCGAAACGAGGCTCGAAAGCGGATCATCGAATTGGGCAAACGGTTCGGCTTCGAGATCGATCCGGACGCCAAGGTGGAAACCCTGTCAGTGGGCTGGCAACAGCGAGTAGAGATCCTCAAGGCTCTTTACCGTGATGCGCGAATCCTGGTTCTCGACGAGCCCACGGCGGTCCTCACGCCCCAAGAAACGGTGGAAGTCTTTGCCGTTTTGCGACGGCTGGCCGCAGAGGGACACAGCATCATCTTCATCAGTCACAAACTCTACGAGGTGTTGGAGATCGCCGACCGTATTACCGTCATTCGCCGCGGCGAGGTTGTTGGAACGCGCCAACCATCCGAGACAAACGAGGATGATCTGGCTGCGCTCATGGTCGGTCGCGAGGTTCAACTGGCGGTAGATCGTGGAACGTCTCACCCGGCAGAGCCTGTGCTCACAGTAGAGAATCTGACGGTCCGATCGGACCGCGGCCAGGAGGTCGTCCGGGATGTCAGTTTCAACGTACGGGCCGGCGAGATCCTCGGAATCGCCGGAGTTGCCGGGAACGGCCAAGACGAGTTGGTAGAGGCGATCACAGGTCTTCGACAATCACATGGGGGCACAATATCTCTCGCTGGAGAGAATATTACCGGCCGGTCTGTCCGACAACGACGCGAGCACGGTTTGGGATATGTCCCGGGCGACCGGCAAAAATACGGCCTCATCCTGGGATTCCCGATTTCAGATAACCTGGTTCTTACGGAATACTACAATCGCCCGTTTGCCAGGGGCGTACAAAGAGTAGACTCGGCAATTGAGAAGTGGGCCCAGGAAAAGATCGACGAGTTCGATGTCCGGACGCCTTCATGGGCAGCGCCGGCTGGCACCTTGTCAGGTGGGAATCAGCAGAAGGTTATTGTTGCACGCGAGTTAAGCCGCGACCCGCAGGTGCTTGTTCTCGACCAACCCACGCGGGGCCTGGATGTCGGCAGTATTGAGTTCATCCATAAGCAGGCGATCCAGAAGCGTGACGCCGGTGCCGCTATCTTGCTTGTATCCGCCGAGCTGGATGAAATCCTAGAGCTCTCCGATCGGATCGCCGTCATGTACCGTGGTACAGTCGTAGCGCTTATGGAGGGACGGCCAACCGCCAACAAGGAGGAGATCGGTCTATTGATGGCGACCGGCGGCCGAGCATCAGCCGAAGAATCCTCGAACGACGGTACAACCGGCCAGTCTGGTCAATCTCCAGACACCACATCCGCAAGAGGAGGAACATCATGATATCAAGCCGCAGAACCTACGTGGGCCGGATAGTCGTTCCCGCGCTTTCGATTCTGCTCGCCCTATTGGTTGCATCCGTCCTCATCATTGTCTCTGGCCTCGTCGGACCGGAGAAGAAAATTAATTTACTACTTCCCTTAGTGGCTTATGGGAGTCTGCTCGAGGGAGCGTTCGGGAGTCTCAGGGGCATCGCCAACATGATTGTGGCAGCAACGCCCCTGATGCTTACGGGCCTGGCTGTCGGAGTTGGCTTGAAGGCCGGTCTGTTCAACATCGGTGGTACGGGCCAGGTTCTCATGGGCGGTTGCACCGCCGCTTTAATAGGAGTACGTGTGGCTGATTCTCCGACTCTGTTCGCCATCCCCGTTGCGTTGCTTGGAGGCCTGCTCGCGGGTGCGGTCGCCGGGTTCATCCCAGGCTTTCTCAAAGCCTACACCGGGGCACATGAGGTGGTCACCACTATCATGCTCAATGCCGTAATCCAGTTAGTGGTATCTGGGTTGGTGAACGATGTCTTTCGCGCCCCCGGCTTCAGTTTTGCTAGAACCGCAGCGGTGGGGAATGCAACCCTGACAGGTGCCGGCAACACCACGCTTCATTTCGGAGTGATTTTCGCCATCATCTGCATCCCACTCAGCTATTGGCTGTTGATGCGGACAACCGTTGGATTTGAGATCCGGGCAGTTGGAGCCAATCCGACCGCGGCGCTTTATGCCGGAATGAAACCGCGCCGCATGATGATCCTCACCATGTCGTTATGTGGCGCATTCGCCGGTTTAGCAGGGGCAATCGAGGTTCTGCGCCTGGGCTATTATCCGGCAGTCTTTGGGACAAGTATTGGTTTTGACGGCATCACGGTAGCCCTCCTGGGTCAATCGAATCCCATTGGTATTATGTTCTCGGGCCTGCTGCTCGGCGCCATGCGGGCCGGTGCTCCACTCATGCAAATCCAGGCCCGGGTGCCGGTCGAGATCATCGATGTAATCCAGGGTGTTATCTTGATTTTCCTGGCAGCTGAGATCGTAGTACGCCGAATCTTCCATCTTCGTTCCGCACAGGGTGGGGGTGAGCTTCAGACAATCACCCGCACCTATGGGGAAAAAGTGATTGGCTGATGGACCTGCTATTCAATATCCCCGTCCTAGGATTCATATTGCAGTTCTTGGCCTATTTGGTAGATGTGATGGTGAACGGACATATCGCCCCCATTATCGTGGGCCTTGCAACACCTATTGCTCTGGGAGCCTTATGCGGCGTCATGAATGAACGCAGCGGGGTGGTAAACATCGGCATCGAAGGGATGATGCTCTTTTCCGCGTATGCCGCGTTCATGGTTGCACTCATCATTCACCAAGCCTTTCCCGCTGAACCCAGTGCGTTCTTCGGAGCAACGCCGGCTTTGATTTCGGGAGTGGTCGCGGCAATCGCAGCCGGAATGCTCATCTCTCTCCTGCATGCCTGGTTGTCTATCAGCATTCGGGCTGATCAAATCATTAGCGGCACGATTATCAACATCACTGCCCTCGGATTGACGAGCTACCTGAATCGTTTAATCAAGCCCTTTGACAGCGCAGGCACATTTAAATCCTTCCGACCTCCTGCCGGGCTTGTGAACCTTCCCGGCGTGGGTTGGATATTTGAAATGTTCACGGCCATAGGTCCCATTGCCATGGTGACTCTTGTGTGTGTGATTATCCTCCAGATCCTGCTCTTCCGCTCCCGTTGGGGTCTGCGGACGCGTGCGGTCGGGGAGCACCCGAAGGCAGCGGACACCGTCGGCATCAACGTCATCCGACTTCGCTATCGGAACGTTCTGCTTGGAGGCGTGTTTGCGGGCTTAGCCGGTGCTTATCTCACCCTTGAGGCGACCGGCTCCTTCCAGAATAACATGACCGCCGGCCGGGGTTTCATTGCTCTGGCCGCTATGATCTTTGGGCGCTGGACGCCGTTGGGCGCGTTTGGCGGAGCACTTCTTTTCATGGGGTCTCAGGCGATTGGTGTAGCGATCCGCCTCGCTCCACCGGCGGGGGACCTGGGTACGTTTCTGGCTGGTATCCAACAAGCCTATCCAAGCATCTACAACAACTTCTTCACCGGGCTGCCATACCTGCTGACAATCATCGTACTGGCCGGAGTTGTCGGCCGGAGTATCCCTCCTGCCGCGGATGGCAAGCCATATGAAAAAGAGAGCGCCACTTGAGCTAGACATAATCACCTGCTTACGGCTTAGATCACACCTACCTGAACCGAAGCGTGACAGACAGATTCAACCTGGGTCTGGCGCAGGCGAGCGCGGAAGATCAACCCTATGAAAAATAACACATCGTGAATTCGAAAACGAAAACAGGAGTCCGCATGGGCTCCTGTTTTGATTCACCACTTTGGGGGGCATTAAAAAACAAGACTTTTTTATGGGCCTGCGATACAATAAGATTATGATCTTCAGGACTTACGCACGCCCTCTTGTCTTCGGTCTTCTCCCATTACAACCGCGTAACTCCTGTTTTGTAAGGAGGAAGAGAAATGTCTAAAATCGCCTGGCCCGTTTCAATTCTATTCATCATTGCCTTCGGAATTTCTGCCTGCAACTTACCATCAAACGCCACGCCAACACAGGGCGCAAACGCTGCCCTGACCGCCGCCGCTCAAACCGTGGAGGTAAATATGACGCAGGCTGCCATACTGAATCCGCCAACAATTCCCCCCACCAGCACCCCCGGAATCGCCACCTCCACACTGGCTGTTGCCACCACCAGTGTAGCGCCGACCAATCCGCCGGCCACCCAGACCTGTGATGTGGCAGAATTCGTTGACGATGTCACCATCCCGGACGGCACAATGCTGAAACCGAATGAAACCTTCACGAAAACCTGGCGCTTGAGGAATACGGGCACCTGTTCATGGACCTCTTCCTACGCGGTCGTATTCAGCAGCGGAGATTCGATGAACGGCCCGGCCACACAATCCCTGACCGGCAACGTCAATCCCGGCCAAACTGTGGATATTTCTGTCGATCTCACTGCACCCGGGGCAAACGGCGATTATAAAGGTTACTGGAAACTGCGCAACGCCGGCGGCGTGCATTTCTCCCAATTTTATGTGGACATCGAAGTCAAAGCGCCCACGCCGACCGCCGGCCCGACCACGATCACTTTGAATGCCACCGGCGGCACAGAGGGCGGGACCGTCTATGAGTCTGCCGCAGGCCAGGCGGTGGTCAATGGCACTATACTGGCGGGTGATACAGGCAGCAATTATCTGGCGCGAGGCTTCATGAGCTTCGATATCTCCTCCCTGAGCGGAAAAACAGTCTCAGCCGCGACGCTGGATTTGAGCAGTTGCGCCCAGATGCAGGATCCCTTTAGCAGCCTTTCAGGTATCTGGGTCGGCGAGGTGCAATATGCCCTGCCGCTGGACCAATCGGATTACAACATTTCCGGATCGGGTATTCAGTTATTGAATTCCCTGCCTGGCAGCTCTATCGATGTCAAATCTTACGTGCAAACTCGGGTGACCGAGGGCAAGAGCCGCTTCCAGATCCGGTTACACCCGTCTTCCGCAAACAGCGATAATGATGGGCAGGCCGATTATATGACTTGCAGCGCCAGCGGGCCCAAGCTGTCCATCACTTACCAACCTTAGAAAATGGTTGGAACAAAATTAGTGACTTTTCAGTCATTTACTTATTAGGACTTACGCATTCCGCAAAAAGGTGCCAGAAATAGGGGGGTGCGAGTGGCACTCGCACCTCCCTATTTTTGGTCCTCTCACATTCAACTGCGTAAATCCTGCTTAACCGTCTTCAAACCGCTTCAAGGAGAAGTAATTAACATGACCAAAACATCCCAACTCATTTCCACCATCCTGTTCCTTGCGCTGGTTTTGAGCGCCTGCAATCTACCCGGCAGCACACAGGAACCTGAAAGGCCGAGCGCGAGTGTCGTCCTGACCGCTGCCGCGCAGACTGTGGAAGCGAACCTGACCCAGTCCACGGTGCAAAACACAGCCACCGTTCAGGTTGTCGTTCCAACCAGCACAACAGCCCCGCCAACGGTCACTCTGGCCGTATCCCCCACCACCGGCAGCGGTGCAACAGTTCCAACAGCCACCCAGGACTGTGACGACGCTGAATTTGTAACCGATGTCACTATCCCGGACGGTACGGTGCTGGATCCGAACGAATCGTTCACCAAAACCTGGCGGTTGAGGAACTCCGGAACCTGTTCGTGGACACCATCCTATACGATTGTCTTCAGCAACGGAGATTCCATGAGCGGACCCGCAACCCAAGCCCTGACCGGCAATGTCAATCCCGGCCAGACCATGGACATTTCTGTCAACCTGAAAGCGCCCGCCTCAGCCGGGGACTATACCGGCTATTGGAAACTGCGCAATGCCGCCGGGGTGACTTTCGCCACATTTTATGTCGATATCAATGTAGGTGGAAGCGGGTCATTTGCCGTGACCGGTGTCAACTACTCACTCTCAACCTGGAATGATGCAGGACATACCAACTGCCCACGCGTGACGGCGAGCATAACAACAAACGCTGCTGGTACTGTTACATTTAAGTGGACACGCCAAGATACGCCAGGTGGCGGCAGTGCTCAATCCCTTGAGTTTACATCTGCTGGGACAAAAACTGTGAACTACGATTGGGCCCGCGGCTCTACCTGGGATGGTACAGACACATGGGTTGGAATCTATGTTGATAATCCTAATCACCAGGACTTTGGAAATATAGATTTTGACACAGCCTGTACCTCACCGTAATCTACGATATAGTTCGGATAAAAAAGAGACGCCCGGGAGTATATAACCGGGCGTTCTTTGATTAACGTTTTCTAATGTCCAGGCAGTATAATATCCGGCTGGCAAATCCCTATCTTTGCCGAAAGGAAACAGAATGTACAGAAA
>JBAVJG010000421.1:0-18090 GCA_049687655.1 Anaerolineales bacterium
ACTGGCATTCCTTCTGCCAGGGCAAAATTGAGGGTGATCTTGCGGTCGCCAGGGCTATAAAATCGTTCGCCATAAGCCGCCATGTCCGCAAAACTCCACTTACGCACGGGAATGAGTTTATCGCGCAAAGTCACATCCGTTGTATGGATGGAAAACTGGAACTGGAACCGCCCATTGAGAAACAGACGATTTTTTACGTCCAGCAAGCTCTCGAAGAATGCCTCTGTACCGTGCGGCGCAATGGTCGAAATCGAAGGCATTAGCCCGGGCGCATGGTAGCGTCGGGGTAATGCTTCCAACACATCCAGCACGGCCATATTGAAAGCCGGTTCGCCCATGCGCGCAAACTGGATCTTGAACTTTCGGGAAAGTACGCGCCCATCCGGATACCAGCGATAAACCATGTGGTCGATCTGTTTCAAAATCTCTTCGGCAGTCGGTTTCCCGCGATACCCCCCACCCGCATCGCAGATCTGGCACTTCACCGGACAACCATACAGCGTTGAGATCATCAAAATCCAGCGTTCATCACGCGTATAGGGCGGTTGGAGCGCTTCCACGAATTCGATCATACGTCCTTCGCCCATATCGGCCATAAACACTTCTGCCACATCGGGAGTGCCTGTCACTGCGAAAACTTTCATAATAATTATGCCTCCGAATTAAATTTGAAGTAAATATCCATCGCGGCTCGCAACCCATCCCCGGCGGCAATGGCAGCCTGCCGGTAAAGACCGTTCCTTACATCTCCGACAAAATACAAGCCTTTAATGTGCTGATCGACAAGTTCAGCGGATAAAAAGTCCGTTTGTGGGACCCGACCAATCGCGAAGAGCAGGTAATCCGCTTCAAAGGACTCGCCCGCTTCTGTCCGGACCCGGAACCTGTTTCCCGTTTCCCCGCCTCTTTCGGGCAGGGTTTCATCAACCTCTACCGCTCTGACAGGTGTTTCGGCATGATATTCAATGGCAGGTTCAACCATGGCGCGTTCCCATAACAGTCTCAGGCATTGTACTCCCCCCCCACGGTTGAGAATAGTGACAGAGTTCCTGTTTTTTGTCAGATTTAGGGCATAATCGAAGGCCGCATCCCCGGCTCCAACGATCACAATGCGTTTCTGGGTTTCATCTAGCAAGTGATACACATCGCTGAAAACCCTGCCCTGTGCTCTATCGGGTATGGCCAATGGGATAGGGTTTGGCCTGGTGCCTGAAGCGACGATCACATAGCGGGGATTGTATTCAGCTCGGATAGTTTTGATATGAAAGCCGCTTCTGCCATATTGAAGTCTTGAAACAGAGTCAAACGTCACCTCCACCCCGATGCGCTCCATTTGTTTTTCGATCAAATGGATCAACTTCGGGCCGCTGACTCCTGCCGGAAAACCGGGATAATTTTCCACCAGATTGGCGTTCCAGAGTAAGCCCCCTACCCTTTCTCTCTCCAGCAAAACGAATGGGATGCCATATCGTTTTAGCTGGATTGCGGCCGTTGTACCAGCCGGTCCCGCGCCAATGATGGCAACTTCGTCAGTTTTCATTGTTTTCCATTGCTTGCAACAACTCTTCGATCAACACCGGGACGGCAAATCCGTGCGAAAGGGTCAGCAAGGATGCACGATGTAGCGCTTCATTATACGTAGCGGTGCCATCCACAGTGAAAAAGACTTCGAAGCCGCGCATAAAGGCGGAGCGCGCTGTCGTTTCGCAACACAGATGAGTCATTACCCCGCAGATAATGACTTGAGTAATATCGAGTTTCTTTAATGTATCTTCGAGTGTTGTGTTATGGAAAGCATCATATTGTGTTTTGTTTATTCGAATTGGGTTAGTAGAACTAGTAATTGTAACATTATGGCTATACGAAGTTTGTGGATTAATCAAGTCGCGCCACCAAGATGCCATCATGCCGGCATCTTCTTTTGTATTCAGGTGCCGGGTAAAAACAACAGGGTAATCCGCATTGGAAAAGGCAGTCACAAGTTCGCTTATTCCAGTCACAATAGCAGGTGCGCTGGGCACAAAGGCATGGGAGTCTTCCCATAAAAAATACGCTTGCATATCCAGAACCAGCAATGCAGCTTCCCCAGGCCGAAAGATGGTATTTGCATGCCGGCTACGATTCTGCTCTACCGAAGCGAGCATCTCCCGCGCTTTCTTTTTTATAGTTTCCTGAGTGTAGTACTGTTCTTTCCGCATCCCCGCAATTGTACTGCCTATAAAGCTTTTTTGAGCAATTTCCGCGTCAGCATACTTCCCAAAATTGCGCAAGCCTCGGTTGGTAAATAGTGGCTCACAGATTTATCAAATAAGAGTTTACAGGTGGACGGGAAATCTTCATCCCCTTGCCAGTAATTGACCAAAACCGGGATACGCGGTAAAGCCTGGATCACGTAAGCAGCATCCCCATAACCGCTTAGTGCCACTCCGGCCAAGCTTTCACAAGCCAATTGCAAGGATGCAATATCCAGGCTATAGGTTTTAACCAACAAGTTTCCAGTGTTTCCCTGAAAAGCACTGTCATAGACTCGGCCATCCGGTAGATCGGCAAAAGATATCCATCTCCCGCTTGTTGGCACAACATTGGGCGAGTCAAAATAGTACATAACCATCGCCTGGAAAAAAGATGGTAGCTCGTTGTCATTGGCATCGATAATTCGAAAGTCTGGAAAAGTGATGATTACTGGCGCGCCAACCAGGGAAAGGCGGAACTCGCCTCTCCCCGGACCGATAGCCTGGTAGCTGGTACCTGTGCGCTCAGCCAACAGATTAACGGGAACCCCCTGGAGCGCTGTGCGCAATTCTTCCACACGTGCCGCAAGCGCGGGCTTAGGAGGATGCGGATTTTTATCGTTTTCAGACATCCACAGCCAGACAAGTCATCGTGTCGAGAACGCCGGGAATAGGCTGGATCTCATTCGCCAGAACGGCTCCTACACCGTTGATATCGTCCGTTTCGATCACGGCTACCGCGTCATAGGGGCCAAACGTCATGTGTGCTTCTACAACACTGGCAACCCGGCGAAGGTGCCCGACAACTTCTTTTACATTGCCTGTGCGAATATTTACCAATACATATGCTTTCATTGTTACCTCTCTTTATGCGTCGCGATTGCGAAGAAATACAGACCAATAGATGGCAGCCACGAGAACCGCACCGCCAATGATATTTCCGATTGTGACCGGCAGCAAGTTGTTGACCAGGAAATTGCCCCAGGTCAGGTTTGATAGATCAAGCCCAGATTCTGCTACAAAAGCAGGGTCCATGCCCTTGATCAACAAACCGTAAGGGACAAAGTACATATTGGCAATACTATGTTCGAAACCAGCGGCCACGAATGCAGTGATCGGGAAAATAATCGCGGTGATTTTGTCAACTGTGCTGCGCGCGCTGAATGTCAACCAGACTGCCAGGCAAACCAGAGCATTGCACAACACACCCAAAGCCATGGCCTGGAAGAAATCCAGGCTGACCTTGCCAGCCGCGATCTTCAGGGCAGTTTCACCAACCGCTCCACCTCCGAAGGTATATTGTTTGCTCCAGAGTACCAACAACGCAGTTCCAAAAGAACCGACGAAGTTACCTGCATATACAATCACCCAGTTGAGCATCAGTGCGCGCCCGGTCACCTTTCCGCTGGCCCAGGCCATCACAATCAGGTTATTACCGGTAAACAACTCCGCCCCACCGACGACAACCAAAATCAGCCCCAGGCAAAAAACCAGCCCGGTCAGCAGCTTTGCAACTCCGAAAGGCAATGCGCTGGAACCCGCCGCGGTGTTTGTAGCAAAGACCGCACCTAACGCGATGAAGGCACCCGCCAGAATAGCCAGGGTGAACATCGTCCACGCAGGGGTTTCAGCCTTGCGCACACCAATGTATTCCGCTCTAGTTGCCATCTCATTTGGTAATAGGGCATCAATTCGTATTTCACTCATAGACATCTCCAGTTAGATGATGATTTATTTGTGATACTATTCACAATCAGGCTGAGTATATCAGAGAATCCCAGATTTGTCAGACAACCAGCTGAACTTAAAAAAATCTTCCTATAACGACCATGCTTAAACCGATTTGCGGGAACTCATCCAACTTAGCAGCCCAGCGAAAAGTATTGCAACCAACACAATCCCAATTGCCATTCCAGCCGTAGAATTACTCTCAACACTCTCTTTCAGAACATCCGCAACAACTGTTGGCGTTGCGGATCCAAATGAGGTGACCGTTGGAAAAGAAGCGGCTGTAGCAGTCTTGAGCGTTTCAGTCGGGATTGCCGATATCTCGACTGTGACAGTGACGCGACTCGGCGGTGCACCTCTCTTGATCAGGAGCCTGGCCCCCTGATAAATATCTGTCGTTGGCCCCAGGTTGTTCAGTGCGCGAATCTCGTCGATTTTGACCCCATATTCAATGGCGATCGCCCAGAGCGTCTGTCCATATTGCACCTCATGAAAAACAAGTCCTTCTTCATCCGGGGTGCTGGTCGCAATAGGTACGATGAAATCACTGGGTGCGGATGTGCCAATAACCGGATCACCAGGACCGGGCGTATACGCCTGGGGTTGCCCGCTCGTAGTCGGACGCGCGCAATCTATCACCATAAAGTATCTATCCCCTACTTTGGCAACACCGGCTCCAATCTCTGTCAAATTCGGTGAGAGCATGGTGTTCAAGTGCGGCGCGTCACCTGTCCACCCCTGGATAGCCTGGGCAGCCGTCTTGTTGCCCCCAGTGATATTCTCTGCCCGAAAGCCACCCAGCGAGAGATCACCTGCTAAAGGGTAACCTGCATTCAATAACCGCTGTGTCAGTTGAATCCCACCCGGGCCTGAATGTGTAACGCTGCCAATTGCAGCCATATAATCAGCCTGAGCCTGGGCAGTACCCATCAAGATCGGGCTGACCGTGTAAGGTGGCAAGCCATTTGCAACACGTAATGCATTAACCTCTGCAATCAAATCATTTGCACTGCTCTGAAAAGAGGGCAAAGGTGCTGGCCCCGCAGAAACTCCATCAAATGGGATGCTTGTAACCAATACTAATAAGGTAAACACTAAGAATATGCTCAATTTTCGCATGGAAATTTCTCGATCTTGATAAATTATACCGTTTGCACTCCGATAAGCGTTCAAAAAGGTTGCCTCTTCATAGTCCACTCTAAGGGTTGAGAGCCCTCATTTATTAATAGAATTATGCACATTGCGAAAAGATCCCGAAAATAAGGGGGGGCGTGCACACGCCCCCCCTTATTTTCGGGCTTCCTCC
The DNA here is from genome assembly GCA_049687655.1 of Anaerolineales bacterium. Lineage (GTDB taxonomy): Bacteria > Chloroflexota > Anaerolineae > Anaerolineales > Villigracilaceae > JAABUE01. Next base: position 5,266 of record JBAVJG010000421.1, read on the forward strand.
ATTTTTTTGCGTAAGGCCTAATTATATAAAAGGTCAGGCGAAACCAAGATGTTTATCGTGTTTTCCAATGATTTTACTCACGTTCTATTAAACAAGCCTAATGCTAGAATATTAGTAAGGATTTTGCATTTAACTCATATATCCTTATAAGGGATTTTTTATTCAACCATAACCAATACTGAACAGTAGGAGGTGTCACCTATGGAAACGAAGACGTTCGAAGCGCCGGCACTTTACGGAGATCATCACGTCTCGGAAGTGCAACGCATCCTAAAGGAACTGCCCGGCGTAGAAGATGTGTATGCCAGCAGCGCATTTCAGGCAATCGAAGTCACATTTGACGAGAGCAAAATAACCGTAGACAAAATTACCGGCCGTCTGGAAGAAGCAGGATACCTGGGAGAAATGCCCATGCTGGTTGAAGCCGGGGTCGCAGTAGAGAAAAAAGAAGGTGATGGGGTCTTTCGCCACACAGCCACCTACGCCACGATCAAGAAGACCGTTAGTTTTGCTCAAAGTGTCCAACACCAGGGACGCCCGCTGTGGCCCTGTCCCGGTTTGGGCGCAGTAAAGTTTGATGAATAATAAAGGTAGGTGAAAAAATGCCAAAGAAACGTGAAATTAATGAGTATTCAACCGATCCCGCTGCGCAGCAGATGCTTATCCGTGCGGAGGAATTAGGGATTGGTACAGCCTTTACACGCGCAGACGCTATGGTGGCTTGCAATATTGGTGCCGCGGGCATGTGCTGCAAGCAATGCGGCATGGGTCCCTGCCGCCTGACAAAAGAAGGCGATGTGGGCGTATGCGGTGCAACCATTGATACTATCCAGGCTCGCAATCTTACCCGCGCTATTGCAGCTGGTAGCGCAGCCCACTCTGACCATGGCCGCGATATGGCTTTCCTTTTGAAAGCAACCGCTAACAGCAAAGCGGAAGGCTATATGATCCGTGACATTGCCAAGCTGCGTATGGTTGCCGGATATTATGATATTCCAGTTGATGGACGCGCTCCCGAAGAAATCGCCAACGACCTGGCAGACCTGTATATTTCCCAGTTTGGTCAACAGCGTGGCGAAGTCGTGCCTGCCAGGCGCGCGCCTAAGAAGCGCCTGGAACTGTGGCGCGAACGCGACGTTGTCCCGCGCGGCGTCGACCGTGAAGTGGTCGAGGCCTTACACCGCACTCACATCGGCGACGATCAGGATCCTGAACATATCCTTGAACACGCCATCCGCACTTCATTGGCCGATGGCTGGGCTGGCTCTATGATCGCCACAGACATTTCTGACATTCTGTTTGGAACTCCCGCGCCCGTTTTGGGACAGGCCAATCTGGGCGTAATTAAAGAAGATATGGTCAATATTGTGGTGCATGGCCATGAACCCAGCTTGAGCGAAATGATCGTGGCTGCCTCACAATCCCCCGACATCATCGAATATGCAAAAGCTGCAGGCGCAAACGGCATCCAGCTTTCCGGCATTTGCTGCACCGCCAATGAAATCCTGATGCGGCAAGGCATCCCTGCTGCGGGCAACTTCCTGCACCAGGAGCTCTCGATCATGACCGGCGCTGTCGAAGCGATGGTTGTGGACGTACAATGCATTATGCAAGCGCTGGTTGGTCTGGCTGAAAACTTCCATACCAAAATTATCACCACCTCGCCGAAAGTCAAGATCAAAGGCGCAACCCACATTCAGTTTGAAGAAGAAAAAGCATTGTCGATCGCCAAAGAAATCCTGAAGACCGCTATTGACAACTTCAAGAACCGTGATAACAGCAAGACCCAGATACCCGACATCAGAGAAGATCTGATCCCCGGTTTTTCACACGAATATATCAACTACATGCTGGGCGGCTCTTATCGCGCGTCTTTCCGCCCGTTGAATGACGCGATCATATCCGGGCGTATCCGCGGCGTAGCTGCCATCGTCGGCTGCAACAACCCGCGCTCCAGCCAGGATTACCTGCACAATGTCGTCACCAAAGAACTGCTCAAGCAGGATGTGCTCGTCGTCCAGACAGGCTGCGGTGCTATCTCGTCAGCCAAGCTGGGACTCATGTTAGGGGAAGCAGGCTTGAGCGAGGTCGGGCCCGGTCTGCGCGAGATCTGCGAAACGGTCGGAATCCCACCTGTCCTACATATGGGCTCGTGTGTCGATAACACCCGCATCCTGACCGTGCTAACCCAGATGGTCGAAGAGGGCGGCCTGGGCGATGACATCGATCAGGTACCGGCAGTCGGCCTGGCACCCGAATGGATGAGTGAAAAGGCACTGGCCATTGCAACCTACTGTGTGGCCTCCGGCGCTTATGTCATCTTCGGGGGTTCGTCTCCCGTCGGTGGCATGCCCGATCGCGTCTCTGACAGCGATGAAGTACTGAACTATATCAGTGCAGGCTGGGAAGAGAAATACGGTGGCAAACTGGAGTTCATCCCCGATCCGCAGGAAATGATCAAAGCCACACTTGAACACATTGACAAGAAACGCGCCGCACTTGGTCTGGATGAATACGCTCCCGATAAGTTTGGGCGCAGCGGTGACAGCAAGATGATTGAATTAGAGAACCTGCCGTTGGCTGAGAAACGTAAGGCCATATACGGCGTTGCAGCAGACTAACGGAGGGAAGAGATGTCAAAATATATTGCAACCCGCGCCATACGAGGCGCAAACGCCCTGGTGACTGAAGCCGAGGTTATGCTCAATAAGGCGCTCAATGAGAAAGGCGCCGACACCCCGGTTTCCTTCCCGAACACCGCCTATTACCTGCCCACCATTCTGGGCATGACTGGTATTGAAGTTACCAAGCTCGGTGACCTGACTCTAGTGATAGAGCAGGCTCGCCAGATGCTACATCCCGTTCCGTCCGAAGCAAAATGGACACCCTACCTGGGCGAAACACTAGACTCCGGGATGTCAACTTTACTGGCAGCCGAGATCATCGAAGCCATCCGCTTCGTGTACGGACTTCAGCCTGAGAAAATGCCCGAGGGCTTTACCCTGGCTGGAGGCACCACCTATGACGGCGCAAACGGACACGGACACCTGAACGGCCCGATCGACGATATCCAACTCCGCTCCTGGGGCATCCAACTCGTGGACGGACGTATGCCTGGCTTTGCAGCCATCGTTGGCTGTGCGAAAAATAACGAAACCGCTGTAAAGATCGTACGCGAACTACAACGCCGCAACATCCTGACCTTCCTCTCCGGTAATGTCAACGGACGCAGCATTATCGACCAGTTGCATGAAGAAGGTGTGGAACTGGGCTACGACACCTACACGGTTCCGTTCGGGACCGATACCTTGTCCGCCATTTATGCGCTGGGATTCGCCACCCGTTCCGCCCTGACCTTTGGCGGCATGAAGCCTGGCATGTCACGCGAAATCCTGCTCTACAACAAAGAACGTGTGTTCGCTTTCGTGCTGGCGCTCGGCGAAGTGGACGACCTGAAATATGCTGCAGCAGCCGGCGCCATCAATTATGGCTTCCCGGTCATTGCGGATACGGTCATTCCCGAGATTTTGCCCACCGGTGTGACCACCTATGAGCATGTCGTATCTATGCCCTTCGACCAGATCGACGGCAAGGACGATCTCGAAAAAGCCGAACTACTGGTTCAGAAATGCATCGAAATCCGCGGCGTCAAAGTCAAAGTTTCTGAAGTGGACGTACCAGTTCCCTACGGCTCTGCCTTCGAAGGGGAAGTTGTCCGCAAGAACGATATGCGCGTGGAGTTCGGCGGCAAGTATTCGCGCTGCTTCGAGTATCTGCAAATGGCAGAACTGGATGAAATTACAGACGGTAAGATCGACGTAATTGGACCAGACTTCTCTGATATTGATGAAAAAGGATCCATGGATATGGGTATCCTCATCAAGGTCGCTGGTCGCCAAATGCAAGAAGATTTCGAGCCCGTACTCGAACGTCAAATTCACTACTTTGTCAACGGCGCATCCGGTATCCAGCATGTGGGTCAGCGCGACATCGCCTGGATACGCATCTCGAATAACGCTGCGGACAAAGGCTTCAGCCTGGAGCACTTCGGCAAGATCCTGCATGCCCGCTTCCATGAAGACTTTGGCGCGATCATCGACAAGGTCCAGGTGACAATTTACACCGAACCCAAACTGCACGCAGAATGGCTTGAGAAAGCGCGCGAAGACTACGACTACCGTAACAAACGTCTGGCCAATCTGACTGATGACAAAGTGGACGAGTTTTACTCCTGCACTTTATGTCAGTCCTTTGCACCGGACCATGTCTGCGTGGTCTCACCGGAACGTCTCGGCCTGTGCGGGGCTTACAACTGGCTGGACTGCAAAGCCTCCTATAGCATCAACCCCACTGGCCCCAACCAACCCATCAAGCTTGGCAAGTTGATCGACTCGACCAAAGGGTACTGGGAAGGAACCAACGATTATGCCAAGATCGGCTCACATGGCGCGGTTCCGGAAGTGTCCATGTACTCCATCATGGAAAACCCGATGACGGCCTGTGGCTGCTTCGAGTGCATCGTGATGCTGATCCCTGAAGCCAACGGCGTGATGATCGTCTCGCGTGAAGATACAGCCATGACCCCCGCAGGTATGACCTTCTCTACGTTGGCCGGTATCGCTGGCGGTGGCTTGCAGACTCCCGGCGTAATGGGCGTCGGCAAATTCTACCTGATCAGCCCCAAGTTCATCTCGGCTGACGGCGGCTTCAAGCGCGTAGTCTGGATGTCGTCTGTGCTCAAGGAGAGTATGTCCGATGAGTTCAGAGCCGTATGCGAACGCGAAGGCGATCCCGAATTGCTCGACCAGATCGCTGACGAGCGCAACGTCAACACAGTTGAAGACCTTCTGGCCTGGCTTGAAGCGCACAACCACCCCGCCATGGCCATGGACCCGATGTTCTAGGATAAAGTGATTAGTCATCAGCGGCCAGCAATCAGTGAATTTTTTCTGAAGGCTGGCCGCTGAAATCTGAACTAAACTTGATGACCGATAATACCCCGGAACTTGTCCGCGACCTAATGACCGTTGGCGTGCCGACATGCAAGACTACAACTCCAATTGTAGAAATCGCTCGTTTCTTGATCGAAAATAACATCGAAGAAATGGTTGTGCTTGGCGACGAGGGCGAGGGTGTGGGCGCATGTGGATACAAAGAATTGATCAATGCGTACGAGCGTGAAGATGTTCGCAAACTTACCGCCGAAGAGATCATGACCGAAGGCGTGCCCGAACTACCATCGGACATCCCACTAACACTGGCAGCACAATTATTGAGAGACAAAGACATTCGCGTGGCATATATGAACCATAACTCAGCGGGCATCATCTATCCAGCTGCATCCATTTCATATAAGCACCTTGTTCGCCATCTGGCGGCAGAAGACGAATCAGATCTCAAAGATTTAGGAATCAATGCGGAGCGTAAATCTCCACTTGAACTATTTATTGAACGACGCGACGAAGCTCGCAGACAAGCAGGATTAACATAATTACATGTCATTGCAAGGGGCGACATTTGCGCCTCGCTGCGTTCGTTGCAGTGCAGGTGAGCGACGAAGCAATCCCCGCACAAATAGGAGATTGCCACGCCGCAAAAAACGGCGGCTCGCAATGACAATATGACCAAGGAGAAACACATTATGCCAATTGAAATCCCAAAGGATAAATGGCCCGGCAGCATTAAAACCGTGACCATAGGCGCAACGGCTGCGGAGGGCGGCACACGTGCAAAAACTGTGACTGTAGGTGGGGGGACAACGATGCCCTATATGCAATTCGAAGCACCTACACCTAACAAACCGGTCGTTGCCATTGAGATCAAATCTCGCAAACCCGACGACTGGTCTCCACTGCTGGCTGAAGTTTGGGGCGATGCAATGGATGATCCTGCTGCTTGGGCGAAAAAAGCCGAAGAAGCGGGAGCGGACCTGATCGTCCTGGCATTGATGCTCGAGGATACACCTGATGAGGCAGTCAAAGCAGTCAAGGCCGTTCTCGAAGCCACCGGATTGCCGCTAGTAGTCTGGGGTCCCGGGCAGGTCGAAAAAGACAACGAACTGCTTGTCCCGGTTGCAGAAGCTACCAAGGGTGAAAAGCTGGTACTGGGTATTTGCGAAGACAAGAACTATCGCACCATCGTTGCCACCGCAATGGCGAATGGACATCTGGTTGAGGCTCGCACGCCGATGGACGTCAACCTGGCCAAGCAACTTAACATCCTGATCACCGACATGGGTCTGCCTGCAGATCGCGTTGTAATGGACCCGACCACCGGTGCGCTCGGCTACGGCATCGAATATGGCTACTCCGTTATGGAACGCCTTCGACTGGCTGCCCTACAAGGTGACGCGATGACGCAACTGCCCATGCTGGTCACGCCCGGCTTCGAAGCCTGGAAGGCCAAGGAATCAAAGGTAGGCGAAGGCGTACCCGAAACCTGGGGCAACTGGGCTGAACGCGGCGTACACTGGGAAACACTGACCGCTATTGCGCTGGTTGAGTCCGGCGCTGACATCGTTGTGCTGCGCCATCCCGAAAGCGTGGTGCGCGTCAAAGATGCCATCGACGAACTGATGATGGTCACGGCATAGGAGGAACACATGGCACTCTCTGGAATTCAAATCTACAAGCTCCTCCCGCAAACCAACTGTAAGGAATGCGGCTTCCCCACCTGCCTGGCGTTCGCTATGAAGTTAGCCGCCAAACAGGTAGAGCTCTCCGACTGTCCCTACGTCAGCGAAGAGTCGAAAGCGCAACTGGCTGAATCCTCTGCACCACCTATTCGTCTAGTAGCCCTCAAGGTGAACGGCACTGAAGTAAAAGCTGGTAACGAAGTGGTCATGTTCCGTCACGAAAAAACCTTTTATAACAAACCTGGTATCTTTATCCGCTACAAGGCCAGCGATGACAAAATTGCGGCAAAAGCCGCCGAAGTGGATGCATATGTTGTTAACTATGTTGGGATGGACCTCACCATAGACGGTTTCGCTCTGGAAGCAGATGGTGGAGACCTGGCCGCTGCCGTCAAAGCAGTGCGCAGCGCCTCCCAGCGACCGCTCATCCTGATTGGTGATGCAGCCGCGCTTCCTGCCGGACTGGAAGCCTGTTCCGGTGAAACCCCCATGATCCACGCTGCTGAGGCCTCCAACTGGGAGGCCATGGCCGATTTAGCCGCCAAGTACAAAGCGGCTCTGGCCGTCAAAGGCGAGTCACTCGACGAATTGGCCGAGTTGACTGAGAAAATCAAAGCCAAAGGCGTCGAAGACATGGTGCTCGACCTGGGCGGCGCGAACATGGCCGAATGGCTGACCCGTTCCACGCAGGTGCGCCGTCTGGCGATCAAGAAGAACTTCCGTGCGCTCGGTTACCCTGTCATCGCCTTCCCTGGCGAGGCTGGCGACGTGGGCAAAGAATCCGTCTATGCGGCACAGGCCATCTCCAAATACGCTGGCTTCGTGGTGCTGGATACTTTCACACCTGAACTGGCTTACGCTCTGCTGGTGCTGCGCGAGAACATCTACACCGATCCACAGAAACCCATTCAGGTTCAACCGGGCATCTACGAGATCAACAACCCGACCGCCGATGCGCCTGCCATGGTCACCACCAACTTCAGCATTACCTACTTCTCCGTGGCAAACGAAGTGGAAGGCTCCGGACAACCTGCCTGGCTGGTTGTCACCGATGCCGAGGGCATGTCTGTGCTCACAGCCTGGGCAGCCGGCAAGTTCGATGCTGAACGCATCGCCAAAGCCGTCAAGGAATTTGACCTGGGCAGCAAAGTCAGCAAGAAGCAGATCGTGCTTCCCGGTCACGTGGCCGTGCTATCCGGTGAGTTGGAGGAGGAACTTCCCGATTGGGAGATCCGTGTCGGTCCGCGTGAAGCAGTTGATTTGCCCGCGTTCATTAAAGAGGCGCTTTAACTAACAAGTTGTCATTGCGAGCCACGAAGCTGGCGTAGTAATCTCCCGTTTACAAGATACCTGGGATTGCTACGCGCTTGCTGCTTCGACTTCCCTTTACATCACTCGCAACGATACATTAAATATTGCAATGGCCGATCACAAAGTCACTTTCAGCATAGAAAACGATACAGAACCCATCACAGCATCCATACCGGCTGGCACATTACTCTCCGACGCCGCCCGCCAGGCCGGTGTGGAGATCGGTCAACCGTGCGGAGGCCAGGGTCGCTGCGGACGCTGTGCCGTGCAAGTCACGGCCGGGAATGTGCGCCGCCGCAGCACTCTGCGCCTTTCACCGAAAGCCGTTGAGGATGGATTTTCACTGGCCTGCCAGTCTGTTGTCGAAGGTGATGCAACGGTATTCATACCGTTGCAGGAAAAAATTTCCCGCACCCTGACCACCGACCGCATTGCAGCGGAAGTGTCTGTTCCAACTGATTACGATTTTGCTACATCGCAAACGTTCAAACGCATCCCGCTGACACTCACCGCACCCAGCATGGATGACCAGATCGACGATTGGTCACGCATCAAAACAGCACTTCGTAAACAGGAAGATATCAGCGAAGTCAACATTTCGTTGAATGGCTTGAGAAGCATCGGCCCCATGCTGCGCGAATGCAACTGGGAAGTGACTGTCATCATCGAAACCGACCCTAATGGGGGACCGGCCAGGCTGGTCAAGGTGCTGCCATGCCATATCGATGAAAGCAAACCGCTCTGGGGTGTGGCAATCGACATTGGTACCACCACTGTGTCACTATGGATGGTAGACCTGCTGACCGGTAATGTCAGAGCGCAGGTAGCGGAATACAATGGACAGATTGCGCGCGGCGAGGATGTGATTTCGCGCATTATCTTTGCCAGCAAGAACGGTGGTGAAAAAGAGATGCGCGAACTGGTGCTCGAAACCATCGACCAGTTACTCGTCAAAGCCTGCAAACGCTTGAATGTCCACCCTGCTGAAGTAGTCAAGGCGACTATCTCAGGCAACAGCACCATGATGCATTTGCTGTTGGGCATTCCGGCCGCCAGCATCCGCCTGTCGCCATTCATCACAACCGTCAACCACTTGCCGCTCATGCAAGCCAGTGAAATTGGCCTGCACATCCACCCCGAAGCAATAGTGGACTGCCTGCCTGGCGTAGCCTCCTACGTTGGTGCGGATATTACAGCCGGTGTGCTCTCGTCTGGCCTGGATGAGACCGAGGATATGACTCTGTTCATCGACGTGGGTACAAACGGCGAGATTGTAATGGGCAATCGCGATCTACAGATCACCTGTGCTTGCTCGGCCGGTCCCGCATTTGAAGGCGCCGGCGTGGTAGATGGCATGCGTGCCACCAATGGCGCTATCGAGGAAGTCTGGATTGACGGCGAGACATACGAGCCGACCTACCGTGTGATTGGCAATACAAAGCCGAAGGGCATCTGCGGCTCGGGGTTGATCTCCCTGCTGTCAGAGGCGTTCTTGACGGGAATCCTTGACAAGGCTGGAAACGTTAATTTGACGCTGCCCACGCCCAGGGTCCGGGAAGGTGCGCACGGGGCTGAATATGTGGTCGCCTGGGGTACGGAGACCGAATCCGGTAATGACATTGTCCTTTCCCGTGTCGACATCGACAATTTGCTGCGTGCCAAGGCCGCCATCTACGCAGGCTTCACGGTCTTGGCTGACCAGGTTGGCATCCCGTTGGAAACGGTTGCAAAGGTCCAGATTGGTGGGTCATTCGGGAAATATATCAATGTGGAAAAAGCTGTGCAGATCGGCCTACTACCGGACATGAAATGGAATCAGTTCGAGTTTCTGGGTAACACCTCGATCAAAGGTGCTTACCTGGCTCTGCTCGACTGGCGCAAACGCCAGCAAATTGCAGATATCGCTAGCCGCATGACCTATATCGAACTTTCAGCAGACAACACGTTTTACGAAGCTTTCACGTCTGCATTATTCTTGCCGCATACGGACGCGAGTAAATTCCCGTCTGTGCAGGCGGCGTTACAAAAAACACCCTAACGGAGGGCACATATGTTCATCATCGGCGAAAATATTCACATCATTTCTGAAAAAGTCAAAGAAGCGCTCAAGGAGCGCGACAGCGAATTCTTCATGGAACTGGCTCTCAAGCAAGTAGAGGCAGGTGCCAAAGCGGTAGACATCAATCTCGGTCCGCGCAAGAAGGATTGGGAAGAAGTCTTTCCCTGGATCGTGCAGGCCGTCGAAACCGTTGTCGATGTTCCACTATCAATCGACACCACCAATATAAATGGCATGGAAGCCGCGCTTAAGACTGTTACCAAGGCGCAACCCATCTTGAATTCGACCTCCGCAGAAGAAGAACGCCTGGAGCAAGTGCCAGCACTGGCCAAGAAATATAATGCCAAGATTATCGCACTGACGATGGGAAAGTCCGGCATCCCGGTGGGCGCTGATGAGCGCGTAACAATCGCAGTTGAGACGCTCATTCCCCATCTGATGGAAATCGGCTTCAACATGGATGACTTGATCATCGACCCGCTGGTGTTGACTGTTTCGGGTTGCCAAGAATATTGCCCGGAATTACTAGGTGCAGTGCAAATGCTCCAGTACTCCTGGGATCCTTCTCCGAAAATTTCAGTTGGTTTGAGTAACGTTTCCAATGCTGTTCCGCACGTCAACCGCCCGCTCATAAACCGCACTTATTTAGCAATGTTGATGGGTGTCGGCTTGCAAATGATGATCGCCGACCCACTGGATCAGGAGCAGAACAAGGTCATCAAGTGGATCGAAGAAAAAGACACATCTACTCCGCTAGCAGCAGTTTACAACAAGATCGCCGAACGCTCTGCTGCGAACGAAGAACCCCAGATGGAAGACTTTGACATGAACGACCCGGATCAAGCAGCCATCTGGAAGACGACCCAGATCCTGCTAAACAAGGTAATTTACGCAGACGGGTATCTGAACCAATAGTGTGAACATGTGCCCCGTGTCCTTGGAAGGGTGCGGGGCACATAAATTTTAGTCGTAGTGGCGGCTCCAGCCGTCCGAGACGGCTGTCCCCTCCCGGACTTTGGAGTCCGCCATTACGGGGAGGGATACAACTTATGAACGTCGAGGAATTGCTCGCAAAAGCAAAGAAACCCTCAGCGGATGCGATGAAGCTGCACCCGTTCTACCGGGGCAAGATCGAGACCACACTGAAGTGTACCGTACACTCTTTCGACGATTTTGCTATATGGTACACGCCCGGCGTGGCCGCACCCTGCAAGGCAATCGAGGCTGATCCAGAATTAGTGTACGATTACACTAACAAATGGAATACAGTCGCCGTGGTCAGCGATGGGACCAGGGTGCTGGGTCTGGGTGATATCGGACCCAAAGCAGGCTTGCCAGTTATGGAGGGCAAGGCTTTGTTGTACAAATACCTGGGCGGCGTGGATGGCGTCCCGCTCATGCTGGACACAAAAGACCCGGACGCCATCATCAACACTGTACTCATGCTCCAACCAGGCTTTGGGGGTATCAATCTGGAGGACATCTCCAACCCTAAATGCTTTTACATTCTGGATACGCTGCGCGAAAAAGCTGATATCCCCGTCTGGCATGATGACCAGCAAGGCACGGCTACGGTCACACTGGCCGGGCTGATCAATGCCTTGAAAGTCGTTGGCAAGCAGATGAGCGAAGTCAAGATCGCTTTCATCGGCAGCGGCGCATCCAACGTCGCTTGCTCGAGATTGATCTTTGGCTGGGGTGCAGATCCGGGCAAATGCTTCATGGTGGACAGTAAGGGCATCCTGGGCAAGCATCGGGCAGACCTGGAGATGCGCAAAGCCGAGTATGTGGACAAGTGGAAACTGTGTAACATCACCAATGAAGAAGGACGGGAAGGTAACATTCCGGACGCGATGAAAGGTGTGGACGTAGTCATCGCTCTCTCTAAGTCCGGGCCTGGTGTGATCCTCCCGGAATGGATCAAGTCGATGGCAGATGACTCCATCGTTTTCGCCTGTGCCAATCCGGTTCCGGAGATCTGGCCCTGGGAGGCGCTCGAGGCGGGTGCCGCTGTTGTCGCGACCGGTCGTTCCGATTTCCCAAACCAGGTCAACAACTCACTGGGTTTCCCCGGAATCTTCCGTGGCACACTTGACGTCCGCGCCCGAACGATCACGGATGAAATGTGCTTCGCTGCTGCGCAGGCCATGGCCGACCATGTGGGAGACAAACTGGCCGCCGATTTTATCCTGCCTAACATGGACGACTGGGAAGTCTTCCCACGCGAGGCCGCCGCAGTTGCTATGAAAGCAGTCGAGCAGGGGCTGGCGCACATCGAAACCACCTACGAACAAGAATTCCAATTTGCGACTAAGATCATCAAACGCTCACGCGATATGACCAGTCGTATGATGGAAGACGGCTTTATCCCCGAACCACCTGAAGATGAGGGGGATGAGCCTGAAATCGATGTCGAAACAGTTAAGACTGCATACTAGTACCGCAACTATCTAAAGATGTAGGGTAATCTGCCATTTATAAAGGGAAAATTTCAAAGTAACCCTCCTACTATTTTATGTGGTTGCGGCACTAGCGGAAAGGAGAAAATCATGTATGACCTGATTATCATTGGGGGTGGACCTGCCGGACTGACTGCTGCCATCTATGCCATCCGCAAGCGTCTGAATGTACTGCTGCTTAGCAAAGATTTGGGCGGCAAGACCAACTATCATCTGTCCCTGCCCTGGATCGAGGATTACCAGGTTATTAAAGGCCTGGAAATCGTAAACAAGTTCCGCACCGAACTGGAGTATCTGGATTTCGCCCGTCATATCGAAGCGGTGGAAAAGGTTGAAAAGCAAGACGGACATTTTTCTATCAC
>JBAVJG010000422.1:0-9376 GCA_049687655.1 Anaerolineales bacterium
GTCCACACCTGTCAACCGGTTATGCTGGCACTTGACACGCGCAAGCCTGCCTGCCGCGCAACAAGTTCAATAAAAAATTTTACGGCTCTACCGTTTCTGACGGAAAATTGCCGAAAATGAAGGTGGGGCGAGCGACGCTCGCCCCACCTTCATTTTGGGTTTCCTTTTGCGAACTGCGTAATTTTTAGGTACTTCATTTTAGGTGCGGATTGAGGGATAAATGGTAAGATTAAGAAAACATCCCTTCACGGAGGCGCCATGTACGGCTCTACCCGAAAGTGGCTTTTGCTAGCACTTCTGTTTGCTTTTCTTGCCTTCCCCTTCTCTGCCGGTGCGCAGGGAGGGATTACTCTAGAAACCCTCACCGTACAGCTATGGCCGGAATTCGATCAACCGGCCATGCTGGTTATTTATGACTTCACTCTGCCTGAGGGCACATCCTTACCCGTAGACGTCAGTTTGCGGATTCCAACAGACGCGACTTTGATCGCAGTTGCGTATGCGCCCAGCGGTGGCAATTTACTGAATCTCCCCTATCAGGATCCCTATGAAGAAGACGGCTGGCAGGTTTTTACCATGACAGCTGATATGCTCGCCATCTACCACATTGAATATTATGCGCCGCTGGCTCGCACTGATGCGCAGCGTGAATTCCTTTACCTCTGGCCCGGGGATTACGCAGTAGAGACATTCAACGTAAGTGTCAGACCGCCTTTAGACACAACTGAGATCACAACTGATCCCCAAATGGGAAATGCTACCACGGAGGGCAGCGCGCTTTCCCTGCTGGAGTGGGGAACAAGCGATGTAGAGGCAGGTGAAGAATTGCCTATTCGAATTGCTTATACCAAATCTTCTGACCGCCTGGGTGTCTCGGACCAACCCCTCGAAACCGGGAATGTCGATGAAAACACACAGGGGCGTGTTTCGTTGAGCAATTATCTGCCTTACATCCTGGGTGGGCTGGGTGCCTTGTTGATCCTGGTAGGGGGGCTGTATTTCTGGCAAACCAGTAAGGGAAAATCCCTACCGCGTAAGCGTCATCGCTCGGTGAACGAGGAGACCAGTGACGGAGATGTGTATTGCCACCAGTGCGGGAAGCGGGCACAGGGCGGCGATCGTTTCTGTCGCACATGCGGTACACGTTTGCGGAAAGAGGCGTAAACCTCGTCAAATAACCCTCTGTGGGTGGGAGCCGATGCATTTTCACTATATTATCGTCGTTTACTTTTTTTACGGTCTGGCCTTCTTCAGTATGGGCTTGTTGGTCATACTGGAAGGCAACCGCGCATCGGACCTGCGCCTGCGTAAGGCATTGCGTCCGCTGGCCGGGTTTGGGATCGTACATGGCGTGCACGAATGGGTGGACATGTTCGAACAAATGGAAAGATTGATAGGGCATGAGCAATCCATCATTCCCGAGTATGTGCGTCTGGCTCTATTAGCTGTTTCTTTCGTGTCCCTGATTGCATTTGGCACTTATCTGCTGGCGTACACTGAATCAGCCCAGCGTGTGATCACACTGGTACCCATCGGCCTGGAAGCGATCTGGGTATTCGGCCTGGCATCCTTTCGTGGCAGCTATCCCCCCGATGAAATCTGGGGCGTGGCAGATGTGTGGACACGTTACGTCCTGGCCATGCCGGGCGGATTGCTGGCTGCCATCGGGTTGGTCGCCCAACAACGCGCTTTTCGGCGTTCGGGGCTCATCCGCTTCGGGCAGGATGCACTCTGGGCTGCGGTTGCCTTCGCCTGGTATGGTGTTGCAGGACAATTTTTTGTACAGGCAACAACGCTGCCCCCTTCCAATTTCATCAACCAGGACCTTTTCACTGAAGTCTTTGGATTTCCCGTTCAGTTATTTCGGGCAACGATGGCAGTGGCCGCCGCGTATTTCGTGATCCGGTTCCTGCGCGCCTTCCAGGTTGAAACTGAACAGAAAATCAACGAATTGCAGGCTGCTCGCCTTGAAGAAGCGCAAAAGCGAGAATCGCTCAAAGGGGAACTCTTTCGCCGCATTGTCGATGCGCAGGAAGCCGAGCGCCAACGCATCGCGCGCGATCTGCATGACGAGACCGGCCAGGCGCTGACAGCCATTGGTATGGGCTTGCGTGGATTGTCCACGGCGCTGACGAACAACCGTAACCGTGACCAGGCTATCAAAACCTTGCGCCACCTGGAGAGTCTATCCGCTGACTCCTTACAAGAGCTGCAACGTCTGATCGCTGACCTGCGGCCTTCGCACCTGGATGATCTGGGATTGCCCGCAGCATTACGCTGGTACGCCGGCAAGGTGCAGGAACGAACGGATCTGAAAGTCATGGTAGAGATCGAAGGCGAAGAACTCCTGATCACATCCGCGTTGAAAATTGCCATCTTCCGCATTGTGCAGGAAGCCTTGAACAACATCACCAAGCACGCCCAGGCGAAAGATGTATTCATACAATTAAAATATCGGCCAAATCGTGTGATTGTGAGTGTTCGGGATGATGGGGTCGGTTTTGATCTCGACAAGGTACGTATGAACCGCGCCCGCCGGCAATCTCTTGGCCTAGCCGGCATGCAAGAACGCGCTGCGCTGCTGGGTGGGGAGGTCAACATCCAATCCAGCCCCGGGCAGGGTACGCTGGTTGAAGCCATCCTGCCACTAGAATCCAAAGAAAGCGAGGTATGGAATGAAGACTCGTCTGCTCCTGGTAGATGACCATGCAGTTGTCCGGTCCGGACTTCGGATGCTACTGGGCAACGAGGAGGATGTTGAGATCATCGGTGAGGCAGGAACTGCCGCCGAGGCGCTCGTATCTGCCGCGGACCTCAAGCCTGATGTCATTCTCATGGACATCGGCCTGCCCGACAAATCCGGCATCGAGGCCACGCGAGACATCAAAGCACAGTTCCCAAACGTAGCCGTCGTTGCCCTGACCATTCACGAGGATGAGGAATATTTTTTCAAGATGTTGGAGGCTGGCGCATCCGGCTACGTTCCCAAGCGTGCTGCTCCGGAAGAACTGTTGAGGGCCATCCGCGCCGCCGCCCACGGTGAGGTCTATCTCTACCCGACCATGGCGAAGTTGCTGGTGCGAGATTACTTGGTCAGCGAACCGGTAGATAAAGAGCGATCCGCAGGCAAAGACTTGACCGATCGCGAGCAAGAAGTGTTGACTCACCTCGCAGAAGGTGGAAGCAATGACGAAATCGGCCAGGCGCTGGTGATAAGCCCGAAAACGGTCGCACGCCATCGTGAGAACATCATGCGCAAGCTCAACTTGCATTCCCGGGCTGAATTGGTGCGCTACGCTATTCGAAAGGGAATTATCAAAGCTTGACCAAATTTGATTGATATAAAAAGATGGCCTTTACACCAAAAGAGGCCATCTTTTTGGTTTATGGGGCGTTTACCCTATAAAACGCACTCCTGTATGGGGGATATACCACAAAAAAACCCAATAACTTTTATTAAAAAATGCTTAAAAAGATGGGGGGATTACCGAATTTACTTCCCATGCTCCCTACCGCTAAACTAAGAGTGAAAGTCAACCAAGAAAGGAAAATGCAATGATCGCCACTGAATATGTTTTGCTTCTGACCATTTTACGATTGGTCATCCCCTTTGGATTGGTCCTGTTGCTGGGAGAGTGGATCAGACGGCGTGATGCAAACTATCGGCTCGAAGTGTGAGAAACCTATGGAGACCATCACGGCCATTCTTGCTGTTGTCACAGGGATCGCGCTAAGACTGGCCCTCCCGATTGGCATCACAGCAATAGCAATTTATTTCCTGCGACGCCTGGACACCCGCTGGCAAGCAGAGGCTGAAGAACAGCTTCTGCTGCCTGTGGTTGAAAAGGAGAAATGCTGGGAAATCAACAATTGCACCGCTGAGATGCGCGCGACCTGTACCGGTTTTCAATCTAAACAGCCCTGCTGGCAAGCCTTCCGAAAGCAAAACGGCTACCTGCAAGAACGCTGTCTCGGGTGCGACGTCTTTCAAAAGGCGCCCATCCCCATCAACACATAACGTTAACGAGGAGATGCAACTATGTTTTCACGTATAGAACGATTGCTGATTGCCCTGGTATTCGCTTTGGTGGCAGCCGGTGTAACCCTGTTGGTAGCACAAGCCCAGGACGGTAACCCACCAATCCAGGAAACAAAGCTCAACTGTGCAGGCTGCCATACAGAATTCCAAACCACGTGGATGAGCGGACCCCATGGTACTGCTGTGTCCGACCCCATATTTCAAGAGGAGTGGGTCTCCCAGGGCAGCCCGGGTGCCTGTCTGGTCTGCCATGTTACCGGATACGATCCTGCTACCGCCACCTGGGAAGCAGATGGCGTGACATGTGAAGCCTGCCACAGCCCGATCGCATCTGACCATCCCAAAAGCCCAATGCCCATCGACCGCTCTCCCGACCTATGCGGACGCTGCCACAGCGATACCCGCTTTGGTTGGCAAGAATGGAAGATCAGCACACATTACCAGCGCGGTATGGATTGCACGGTCTGCCATGATCCCCACAGCGCTTCGTTGAAACAAGTTGCTTCAGCCAGTGGGGAAGAGCCTACTTATATGGATGCTTCCGAGTTGTGCATCACTTGTCACAACGAGTACAGCATGGACTTCCCGTATTCAAATCACCACAAAAAAGGTGTTTCCTGCGTAGATTGCCATGTCAACCACCTGGAAAACGATGATCGCGTAGCCCACAGCGTGCCGGACCACTCCTTCAACGCCAGTCTAAAATCCTGTAACACCTGTCACAAAGATCAGATGCATCAGCCGGGTGAATCTCTGCAAACAGAAACCTCTGCGCCCGATGCACAAACATCGATGAACGATCACGAAGTGGAATTGGCTTCCGTAACCCCTGAGCCTAATCCGGTCAGCCCGGTTGGCTTCGCAGGATTGGCAGCTTTGATCGGCCTGGCAGCTGGCATGGTTCTGGCCCCCTGGCTAGAGCGCTTCTACATCCGTGCCGTCAAGCATAATGATGAGGAGAGCAGCGATGAGTGATAGCAAAATTAACCGACGCGATTTCCTGAAAATAGCTGCTGTTGGTGTTGCAACTGCTGCCGGTGCACGCGCGATGGGCAAAGCAGAAGCCTCCAGCGGCGGAGAGAAGGGACCGCATCAATGGGCCATGGTGATCGACCAGGCTAAATGCGAAGGCTGCAATTACTGCACCCTGGCCTGCCGCGCTCATAACGATGTTTCCCCAGATAAGTCCTGGAACGAAGTTCTGCCCGCGGGTGAAGTTGGAGACCATCAGGTTTTCCTGCCCCGCCCATGTATGCACTGTGAAAAGGCTCCCTGTGTAGAGGTTTGTATGGTAGGGGCCTCATACTATCGCCCGGACGGCATTGTCATGATGGACTATGACAAGTGCATCGGTTGCCGATACTGTGAAGTAGCATGCCCGTATCAGGCTCGTTCCTTCAACTGGGAAAAGTTCGAAGGCCCGAACCCGGCTGTCCCAACCTGGGGGCAACCCGAAGTCGAGCGCCGACCGCGCGGTGTCCCCGAGAAATGCTCGTTCTGTTACCAGCGCATCGACCGCGGCATGGCACTTGGCATGAAACCCGGCATCGATCCGGATGCCACGCCAGCCTGCGTGGTTGCCTGTCCCACCGGCGCGCGTATCTTTGGCGACTTGAACGATCCTGAATCCGAAGTCAGCAAACTGATCCACTCACGCCATACGGTCCGCCTGCGCGACGAACTGGGCACCGCCCCACGCGTGTATTACATTCTTGCAGATGCAGAAGATTTTGAGGAGGCCGAATCATGATGGCAACATTACGCGCCCGTCTTCCCAAACCCACGCCCTGGTTGGCATGGTTAGCATTCTTGAGCCTGTTCCTGGTAGCTGGCATCGTTAGTGGTGTCATGGTGCTGTGGAAAGGGTTATCCATAACCAATCTGACAGACCTGGTACCCTGGGGCTTGTGGATCACCATTGACCTGTCTTCCATCGCACTGGCTGGCGGAGCTTTTTCCCTGTGTGCCGCTGTTTATCTGATCGGGTTGAAACGCTATGCCCCAATCGCACGCACAGCAACATGGGTTGGGCTGATCGGCTACAGCATGGCCATGCTCTGCCTGTTCATGGACATTGGCCGCCCCTTCAAGTTCTACCAGGCCATGATTTATTGGAATACGCATTCCCTGCTCTGGGAAGTGACCATGTGTATCATTCTCTACTTCACAGTGCTGCTGCTCGAATCTCTGCCGATCATCGCGACCTGGGAATGGTTGCGGAAGCGCTTCCCGAATCTGACTGCAAAAATGTCTCACGTACATCACTTTGCGCCCTATCTGGCAATTGCGGGGTTAGTCCTGTCGAGTATGCATCAAGCATCGCTGGGCGGCGCCTACGGCGTGCTAAAAGCACGTCCCTTCTGGTACAAACCTGGGATGCCGGTCATGTTCACACTGACTGCGATCATCGGTGGAATCTCAATGACTCTCTTCGTCTCGATGTTGGCCGCACGTCTTACAAACAAGGCAAAGGTCAATGACGGCTTGATCGAGAGACTGTCGCACTTCGTAGGTTGGGCATTGGTTGGCTACTTCTACTGGCGCTTCTGGGATACGCTCTCCATGACGTACACCTACGAACCGGGCCGGACCGAGGGCCTGCATCTCCTGACCAAAGGTCCACTGGCCTTCAACTTCTGGTTTGGAGAAATCCTGATCGGCATCGTTATTCCTATGATCCTGCTGCTCAACCGTAAGACGCGTATCAATCCCTTCTGGCGAATGGCAGCCCTGCTGATGGTGGTCGGCGGCGTAGTCGCTATGCGCTGGGACATTAACCTGTCTGGAGCGCTGGTGGTTCTCTCTTACCTGCCCGGTCAAGCAACTGTGTCGTACACATCCTATACTCCCTCCCTGGTGGAGTGGGCAATCGGATTGGGCGTAATTGCCTACGGGTTCCTGGCCTTTTCGCTGGGTGTCCGCTATCTGAGGGTGGTCGACCATCGTTATACTGATGAGCAACATGAAGTAGTCAAGGTAAAAGCTACAGAACCGGTAACAATTTAGAGGTCCAGAAAGAAGCGAACACCCCGCATCACGATGATGCGGGGTGTTTTTTGGGTTCCCAACATCAGGAGATGTTGAGTCCAAATCTAGTTTTCCGGCGCGCCGGCTTCAATCCATTTCTTGATGATATCCAATTCTTCAGATGAGAAAGTTGCAAAGTGCTGACCGCTTTGAACCTCAACCAGATGGCTGGCAGCGCTATCACCTGCAACGATAGCCGGGCCGCTATCGCCGCCAGCCATGACACCTGCATAGGATGACAGATCGAGGCCTTTTTGGGCCGTTGAGCCACCATGACAAGCTCCACATTTGGCTGTAAAGAGCGGACCAACATAGGAATCATAGGTTGGGTTTTCCATATCTGCGGGTTCGGGTTCGGCAGGCGGTGGAGGCAGCTGTTCTTGTAAGATTTCTCGCAGAGCAGGCGCGTCAAAGCCTGCATATGTATAAACGCTGCCGTGGCAGGCGCTGTTGGAGCAGAAGGAGGTGTTGCTGGTGCCGCCGGGATCTCCCGTTGTATGGCAACCTTCGCAACTGGGATCGAAGACTTCGCGGTGCAAGGCAATCCAGTTCGGGTTCAAATGAGATTCGGGTTCCGGGCCGCGACTGATCTCGATATCGGCTACAAAGTCCTCCATTCCAGCCACAACCGGGATCGAATGACACAGATTGCATTCCAACCGGATGGCCTCATCCTTGTCATTGAGATGTTTTCCATCATGACAGCGGAAACATCCGGGGTCCTTGGTATGACCGACGTTATTTGGATGGGTATCCCAGTCAACTTCCTGCTCCTCAAACACAGAAATAACGTATATGTTTTGAAGTTCTGCAATCGCAGTCGCAACTTTTTGCTGGTTCGCAGTATAGAAATCCGGGTAGTTGGTTTCGTAATAGGCTTCTAAATCAGCAATTGAATCCAGAGCTTGTTCCTGCGTCGTATAGTCCAGGCTCAAGACCTCCGCGCCCATGCGACGAATATCAGGGATATCGTCATCGATGATCCCGCGAGCCAGGGCATTATCAACGGACTGATCGGGGTAAGGAATGGTATGCGAAATGCGGTTATGACACGTGATGCAATCCATGGTTTTCAGGTCTTCTTCATTGACAGAGGCCTTATTAAAACCAGACTCGACATCCACATATTCATCCACACTGCCATCCTCATTGAGAACGCGAATATAAGGGATGTTTTGATCCAATTTGTCAGTGGATAGGAACTTGACATCATTTTCAATATGCCAATGGATCCCCCGTCCCAGGCCGACGCGCTTCGAGCCACCGCCCGTTTTGAGGACCAGATAAACACTGTAGGGCGTGTTTTCTGTATCGGGAGAAAAGTGTTCCTTCACTCGCAAACTATCATCTGAGAACTTTTCAGGGGAGTGACATTTCTCACAAATCTCAGGCGCAGGACGCATGCCCTTGGCGCGAATCGGGTATTCATAGGTATTGAACGTGACGGCGATCACATGCCTGACATCACCAGCTTTCCGGAAGATCTGGTTACCAATAAATTCGCGTCCAATATGGCACTCAACACAAGCCACACGAGAGTGAGGCGATAGTTGATAGGCTGCATATTCGGGCGGCATGGTGTGGCAGGTTTCTCCGCAAAAAGGTGGTGAGTTGGTGTAATCCCACACATAGGCACCCCCAACCAGTAAGGAGATGGTCACCACACCCAGAATGGCGTATGGCAAGACAAACAACCAACGCGGTGAACCAGCAGGCGGAAAAAAGAAGTTGCGGAGTTTTTCGCGAAATTTCTTCATTAGAATAGAGACTCCTAATTAGTTTTCTAGAGCGCCAGCGGCGATCCAATCCAAAATGACTTGAATTTCGGCATCTGGCAATTTACCAGAAGGCGGCATCACAGCTCCTTTTGTACCTGTAACTCGCTGGGCCAGGATACTGTTGGCAACGTCACCTGCGACTACGACGGGGCTGTTATTCCCAGTGTTCATCACAGCTTGATATGAGGTTGAATCCCAACCACCCAAAGCTGTATTTTGGTTATGGCATGCCTGACATTTGGCCTGGAAGAGGGGAGCGACATCTCCGGAGAAGCTGACAGACGGGGCTTCTGGTTCAGCAGGCGTAGCACCTCCCAAGACACGGACATAATCAACTAGAAGCTGGATCTGTTCATCAGAGAGATTCTCGCCCCAGGCGACCATCGGGGTAGCCGAGTGGCCCTCACTGATGGTATCAAACAGTGCCTGGTCATCATAGGCATCCTGGAATTCCTGCGTGTTGAGAGCCGGGCCCACATCACCTTCGCCTTGTGCGCCATGACAACTGGCACAGGCAATCGCGTACAATTGA
>JBAVJG010000423.1:0-14701 GCA_049687655.1 Anaerolineales bacterium
TTCCGACCTGACCCGCTGGCGCGCCGTCGAAGTAGACTTCCATCTGTCTGCGATGCAGTCTGGCAAATTCCTGCAAGATCGCGACCAGTTCCAGTTCGTCATCAATGGAGTCCAGGTGTAGTCCCACTTTTGGGATCAGGTTGTGTCCGTCTACAAGATAGGGCATGTCTGTCATTATATCGTAATGCCAAATTCGCTTGACGGCATAAGATGGTTGTGATATAAAATCGCCCTAACAACAGAATATTTCGCTCTTATCCAGAGAGGCTGAGGGACCGGCCCTGTGAAGCCTCGGCAACCGGTTTAGTTGCTTAGTTTGTTAGTTGGATAGTTTGGTAGTTGCTTAGTTGACCAGCACTACCGAACTACGAAACTAAAAAACTACCAAACTAAAAGTAGGTGCCAATTCCGGCAGATGAATCTGGAAGATAAGATGAAGCGTTGAGCCTCTTCTTACTTACCAGAAGAGGTTTTTTGTTACCTCTTCCGGGGTATGGGCGGAAATTACCAAAGGAGGCTTTCATGGCCAATAACGACTCAGACCGACAGTTCGGATTCACCACCCGTCAGCTGCATGCGGGATACGTGCCCGAAGCGACGACCGGTTCGCGGGCGGTGCCCATATACCAGACCACGGCCTACGATCTGCAAAGCACGGAGCGGGCCGCGCGTTTGTTTGCTCTCGAGGAAACGGGCAACATTTATACGCGCATCAGCAACCCGACCAGCAACGTGCTCGAGCTACGTATGGCCAATCTCGAGGGCGGCGTGGGGGCGCTGGAGGTCAGCTCTGGGCACGCTGCGCAGACGACCGCCATCTTTGCCATTTGCCAGGCGGGCGACCACATCGTCTCGGCGGCCACCCTGTACGGCGGGACGGTCAGTCAGTTCCGTTATACCTTCCCACGTCTGGGCATCGAGGTGACCTTCGTCGACCCGAGCGATCCGGAGAACTTCCGCCGCGCCATCCGGGAAAACACCAAGATCATCTATGGCGAGACACTGGGCAATCCGCTGGTGAACGTCTTTCCGTTGGAGGCGGTGGCCAAAGTCGCGCAGGAATTTCACATCCCGCTCCTGATCGATAACACGTTGGCGACGCCGTACTTATGTCGCCCGTTCGAATGGGGTGCGAACATCATCACACACTCGACCACCAAATACACCGGCGGACACGGTACCAGTATGGGCGGCGTGATCGTAGACGGCGGCAACTTCGACTGGAACCACGAGCGCTTCCCAAATTTCGTCCAACCTGATCCTTCCTATCACGGCGTTTCCTACGCGGACGATTTCGGACCGCTGGCCTTCATTTCCAAAGCGCGCGCCGGGATTCTGCGGGACATTGGCGCCTGCCAGTCGCCGTTGAACTCCTGGCTGCTCATCCAGGGCCTGGAAACATTGAGCTTACGTATGGAACGGCACGTATCCAATGCGCAGGCAGCGGCGGAGTTCCTTGAGAAGCATCCCAAAGTCAACTGGGTCAAGTACCCGGGATTGAAGAGTCACCCCGATCACGAACTGTCGAAAAAGTATTTGCCCAAAGGCCCCGGTGCAATGCTGGGATTTGGTGTCAAGGGTGGCCGCGAGGCCGGAGCGAAGTTCATCAACAGCCTGAAACTCGTCAGCCATGTGGCTAACCTGGGGGATGCCAAGTCGCTGGCCATCCACCCGGCCAGCACCACGCACAGCCAGCTTTCAGACGAAGAACAAAAAGCAGCGGGTGTCAGCCCGGATTTCGTACGCTTGAGCATTGGCATCGAAAACATCGACGACATCCTATGGGACCTGGACCAGGCCTTGCAGTAGGAGGTGTTATGCCAGTCAGAATTCCAACCACCTTACCCGCGCGCGTCATCTTGGAGCGAGAGAACATCTTCGTGATGGGACACGAGCGCGCCGAGCAGCAGGATATCCGTCCGTTGCGTGTGGCTATCCTGAACCTGATGCCTACCAAGATCGTGACCGAGACGCAGTTGCTACGCCTGCTGGGCAATTCCGCTTTACAGGTGGAAATCACATTACTCCAGACAGCTACTTATCAACCCAAAAATACAGATTCCGATCACTTGATCGCACACTACAAAACCTGGAGTCAGGTTCGCAACGAGAAGTTCGACGGTCTGGTCATCACCGGTGCACCGGTGGAACAGATGCCCTTTGAAGAAGTCGATTACTGGGATGAGCTATGCGCCATCATGGATTGGGCTCGCACCAATGTTTTTTCAACTCTGTATATTTGCTGGGGCGCGCAGGCGGGACTGTACCACCGCTATGGCATCCAAAAATATCCGCTCAATCGAAAGATGTTCGGCGTCTTCGAACACAAAGTGCTCTTACGCAACCAAAAGCTCTTGCGCGGCTTCGACGATACCTTCCTGGCGCCGCACTCACGGCATACCGAAGTCCGCCTTACCGATGTCGAAAAGGTAGACGAACTAAAAGTATTGGCCGCTTCTGAGGATGCGGGGCTTTATCTGGCCGCCACCCGCAATGGACGGCATATCTTCGTCACCGGGCATTCAGAATACGACCCGCTGACACTCAAAGGCGAGTATGACCGCGATGTAAAACAGGGATTGCCTATCGAAGTCCCCAGGAATTACTATTCGGATGATGACCCATCCAAACCGCCGCTGGTGCGCTGGCGTGGACACGCCAATTTATTGTATGCGAACTGGCTGAATTACCACGTGTATCAAGTCACACCGTATAACATAAAACATATCCCCCAGCGTGGCACCTATGCGGATTTTTAGGGTTTGGGACATTGCATAGGTAAACAAAACGTAGGGGCGGGGTTACCCCGCCCTTAATCGCAGAAACATCAAAGCCTGGGCGAGAGAACAGCGCCCCTACAAAACAATTTATGCCATCTCTACTTCTTTGGTTGTAATATCGAACGCAGGCGGTTGTTCGAAGTGCTTCTTGACTGCGCACAGTTCCGCCGACTTGACCAGCGAAGGCCGATATTTCTCCGGGAAAGTGGGCGGCACCTGGATCTCCAGGTCCACTTTGCCGACCATGCCGGTGATCGGGTTACTATGCATGCGTTGCACGATGCGGATGCCATCGGTGGACAGTCCGCGTTGGCGGCAGAAGCCCAGAACGTAGATGCCTGCGCAGGTGCCCATAGACGACAGGAACACTCCAAACGGTGTGGGTGCAGAACCGTCACCGCCGCCTTGTGGGGGCTGGTCGGTATTGACAGTGTACGGGCCAAAGTGTGCGTCTACGCGGGCGCCACCGGGGAAGTCGATGATCATTTCCATGATGTTAAAAATCTCCTTTATGTTTTATCATCTCTTAGATGAGTAAATTCTAAAAAAGTTGCAACGAGTGTGCTTTATAATGCGTACAACTATGTTAGGAGTTACACGCTTCAACAGTAGGTACCTTTTTGCGAACTGCGTAAGTCCTATATGTAAAGGAGTATTCTATGCCAAACAAAAAACGTGGCGATATTGTCGTCTCCTCTGGGGGTGGGATGTT
This sequence comes from Anaerolineales bacterium, assembly GCA_049687655.1. Classification (GTDB taxonomy): domain Bacteria; phylum Chloroflexota; class Anaerolineae; order Anaerolineales; family Villigracilaceae; genus JAABUE01. The sequence continues at coordinate 3,493 of JBAVJG010000423.1, forward strand.
GCGCGATCTGATTTTACGTTTCAAGCTTATCGTCCGACTGATGGGCGATAAGCGTGTCAATCCATTCGTCAAGCTGCTGCCCATCGCATCTTTGGCTTACCTGGTTTTCCCCTTTGACCTGATCTCGATGGTTCCCGGTGTGAGCGCGCTGGATGATGTGGCACTGATCTCTTTGGGCGCCTACCTGTTTATAGAATTCTGCCCGCCCGATGTGGTGCAGGAGCACATGCAACAACTGACCAGCAACATGGACGTGGTCGAAGGTCACGAGGATGTGATCGATGCTGAAACCGTTGACCTGGACGACGACGGTAAATAGGACACAACTGTATGAAGCGCGTTTTACTGGTGATTTTTGCATTCTCTCTGGCCGCTTGCCTACCGACATCAACCCCGCAGCCTCCTACGCCCGTACCTGCTTCCGTACCTCCCGACACGTCCGAGCCCCCAACAGATGCTCCGCCAACCTTACCGCCCGATACGGCGCTACCTCCCACGGATACCCTAACGGACACACCGCCGCCTGACGCGACAACCTTCCCCAACCCGGATAATTATGCCTGGGAAACGGTCGTTTCCGGCCTTGATCGCCCCGTAGATCTTCAGCACACGGGCGACGCTTCCGGCAGAATATTCATCATCGAGAAGGTCGGGCGTATCCGCGTTTTCCAGGATGGGCAGTTGCTGGATACACCCTACCTGAACATCACTGACCGGGTTGGCAGCGGCGGCAACGAACAGGGTCTGCTCGGGTTGGCTTTTCACCCAAACTACGAGGTGAACGGGCTGTTCTTTGTCAACTACACGGATATCAATGGCAATACTGTCATCGCTCGTTTTCGCGTTACAGGCGATCCCAATGTCGCTGACCCAACCGGCGAGGTGGTATTGCTGCGCTTGAACCAACCCTTTCGAAACCACAATGGCGGCGTGCTGGCTTTTGGCCCGGATGGCTACCTTTATGCGGGCCTGGGGGACGGCGGCTCGGCGGGCGATCCTCAAGGGAATGCCCAATCGTTAAATACCTGGCTGGGAAAGATTCTGCGCCTGGATGTGGATTCAGCCGACCCGTATGCCATCCCACCAGATAACCCGTTTGGGAACGAGATCTGGGCCTACGGCTTGCGCAATCCCTGGCGCTTGTCATTTGACCGGGAAACCGACGATCTATACATCGGCGATGTGGGGCAAAATCAGTGGGAAGAGATCGACTTCGTTTCTGCGGGCACCCCCGGCGGGATGAATTTCGGCTGGGACTATTTCGAAGGCACACATCCCTATGAAGGTTCGCCTCCACAGGGAGCGCAATTGGCGCCGCCAGTGGCTGAATACAGCCATAGCCAGGGCTGCTCTGTGACGGGCGGATATGTCTATCGCGGAGCTATGCCTGAATGGAACGGGATCTACCTGTATGGCGATTATTGTTCGGGAATTGTCTGGGGCTTGATCCGCTCGGACGAAGGCTGGCAAAACCAGGTCCTGTACAGCAGCGTGGGGAGACTCACATCCTTCGGACAGGACGAAGATGGTGAGGTCTATCTTGTCTTGGATGGTGGTCAAATCCAGCGTCTAAGCGCTAAATAAAAAGACCTAATGGGCACAAATATAAAAAACGCCATGGAATTCTGTTTGAGTTCTCTGGCGCCTTGCTTTAAAGTGGACAAAAGAGAGACAGGTCATCCAAATTATGCGCTTTGTCATAGCAATTTATGACGCCTGTCACTGGTTTATGATTTTATTGTTGCATAAAATATAAATGAAGTCAGGAGGCAGATATGGCAAAGCGTATGTGGCAAGTACAAATGCTAAAGTATTGTGAGCATGTTGGGCACGAGATTGCGCTGGAGAATGAAGTTGTCTATCCGGCTGAACATCTCCCCGAACAACCGCCACGTATATTGGCCAGTCGCTGTTCGAACGCCCTGCAGTGCAACACAATGTTCGACCAGCCCGTCTGCTCGTGGTGCGGGACCAATCCGGCACACGAACCTGCATAAAACATGACCGGTGCCACTGGACCGGTAAATTCTCTCTCCTTTCTCTGAGTTGGTTTTGGCTGCCCCGCGAGTACTCGCGGGGTTTGCCGTTTAATTACAGGACTTACGCAATAGCATAGGAGAAACCCGAAATTTTGTGAACTGCGTAAGTCCTACAGAGTGCTGCGTAAATATCCGAACCAGATTCCTGGTTTTTGAAGGCAATTCGATAGATTCAAGTTCGGGTAAATATGAAAGAAGCAGTAATTTACTGCTGTGCAAAAGCGATGATTTCCGGATCATTGGACGCGTGCAGGATTTCATCCGGAGAGCCAACCTGCCTGAGCACTCCCTTCAAGATGACAGCCATGCGCCGTCCCAAACGGATCGCCTCTTCCAGGTCGTGGGTGATGAACACAGTTGTGGTGTGGGTTTCGGCCAGCAGCGCAGAAAGCTCACCCAGCAGGCGTTTGTGTGTGGGTGGGTCAAGCGCCGCGAAGGGTTCGTCGAGCAGCAGCAGTTCCGGTTCCAGCACCAGCGCGCGCGCCAGGCTGACGCGTTGCGCTTCCCCGCCGGATAGCTCGGTCCCCCGTCGCTTCTTCAACTCCTGGATACCCAGACGCTCGAGCCACATCTCTACACGCGGCTGGATCTCGCTTTTTTCCAGTCCGCGGAACCGCAAACCGGATGCGACATTGTCGAAGACCGACGTGTCGAACAAAAGCGGATCCTGCAAAACCAGCGCAATTCTGCGCCGGTACGCCGTATCTGACTCAGTCGAAGCCTGCCTGCCGTTAAACCAGATTTCCCCGCGCCTTGGGCGCAGCAGACGCGCCAGTGTGAGCAACAGGGTGCTTTTCCCCGCGCCATTCGGACCGACGACGGCCAGCACTTCCCCCTTCTCAATCGTTAATTCGTTGATAGTCAGGACAGTTTTCCCGCCGCGTTCAATTCTCAGGTCACGGACTTTCAGCAGGGAGGTCATCGCCGCGCACCTCGCTGTTGGATCCAGGTCAAAGCCCAGTTGACCAGGAAAGTGATGAGCAAAAGCAGCAAGCCTAGGGCGATGGCAATGTCAAAATGGCCTTTGCCGGTCTCGAGCACGATGGCGGTGGTCAACACGCGCGTCTGGTAGCGGATGTTGCCGCCCACCATCATGGACGCGCCTACTTCGGAGATGACCGAACCGAAGCCAGCCATCAATGCGGCCAGCAGCGGCAGACGCGCTTCGCGCCAGAGTGCCCAGATCATCTGAAAGAGTGATGCGCCCAGCCCGTATAGTTGCAGACGCAGACGCGGGTCCAGGGCTTGCAGGGCGGCTGCGGTCAGTCCGGTAACAACGGGGAAAGAGATGACCACCTGAGCGATGATGATGGCCGTCGGTGTGTAGATCAGGCGTAAATCGCCCAGCGGACCGGAACGCCACAACATCATAGCCACGAACAGACCGACGACCACAGGCGGCAATCCCATACCGGTGTTGACTATACTCAACAAAAAAGAGCGCCCGGGGAATTTTCCTAACGCTAACAGGGTGCCGAATGGCAGGCCAATGAACAAACTCAGCCCGGTCGCCAGGGCTGAGATTTGCAACGATAGAATGGTGATTTGGAAGACTTCGGCGTCAAAGATCATAATTTCGATTATAGGAGCGTGATTACCGCACCCCTACACAAACATGTTTATTCTAATCCAAGATCCGCATCCGTCTTGTCCGCGTCAGGGAAAAACAGCGGCTGGCCAAATTTGTCCACTCCGAACTCAGCGATGAGAGCTTGTGTGTCGGCGTTGGTCATGAAGTTGGCGAAGGCAAGCGCCCCAGCATAGTTGGACTTGGGCCACTTTTCAGGGTTGACCGTCATGACGTGGTAGACATTCAGCAAAGCTGCATCCCCCTCGACCAGGATTTCCAGTTCGAGATTCTCTTTATTGGCCAGGTAAGTGGCGCGATCGGTCAGGGTATAGGCTTGCTTTTCGGAAGTAATTGTCAGCGTGGCTCCCATGCCCTGGCCTGAATCGGTATACCAGGCCTGTCCATTCGGGTCGGCGGCTGTCTGACCCCACAGGCTGAATTCCATTTTGTTGGTGCCCGAGTCATCGCCGCGGGTGATGAATTCGGCACCCGCATCAGCGATTTTCTGGAAGGCCTCCACCGCGGTGGGCGTGCCCTGGATAGCAGCGGGATCATCCGCCGGACCGACGATGACGAAGTCGTTGTGCATGACCAGGAAGCGGTCCTTGCCCCAGCCGGCTTCCATCAGCGCCTTCTCAGAAGCAGGCGCGTGGACCAGCAGTACATCCGCATTACCATCTTCAGCCATTGCCAGCGCTGCGCCGGTGCCAACTGCCACAGTCTGGACGGTGTAGCCGCTCTGTTCCTGGAACATGGGAACCAGCTCGTCAAGCAGACCAGAGTCTTGCGTGGAGGTAGTGGTCGCCAGAATCAGGGTTGGATTGGCGGGAGTTTCGGGTGGTGAGACAGGCTCAGTCGTAGCCTGACCAGCTTCTGTCTGAGACTGGCAGGCCCCTAACGCCAAAGCGAAAACCGTGAGAAGTAGAAATACAATTCTAGTGTGCTTCATAAGATATCTCCTTTGAAATGAGTTCGCTGAGGAAGCCTGCCTAGTTAATCCACGGCAACCATGACGTTGGAGGCTTTGATCACGGCATAGGATTCCTTGACAACTTTGATTACTTCGCCTTTCAAAATGTTGCGTGCACTGAGTTTCATATCTACCTGCTATAGTGAGATTTGTTCACCACTGTGCGTGGTGGTATAGCCTGTTAGTGTAGATGTTTCCTGCCGGAAGGCAGCAGTTTGAATGTAATCAAGCAACGGAGCCAGGGCATCTTCCTGCTCGCGCGGCAAGACCAGGTCGTAGCGTTCTTCGAAGAGCGGGATGAAATCGAGATGGTATTTTTGGGCGGATGCTTGTAGTCCCAGCGCAGCATCAGCCTGCCCGCTGGCGATGGCACGAGCGCATTCGGTATGCGTATTGACAACGTGCTCGTAGCCGTCGATGGTTACGGGCGGGATTCCCAATCGTTCGAGTTCGCCGTCCAGCCAGAGTCGGGTCCCTGAACCGGGGTTGCGGTTGATGAAACGGAGGCCGGCCTGGGCCAGGTCCGCTGCGCTTCGGACTCCTTTCGGATTGCCCGGCGTGAGCATCAATCCCTGCGTGCGATAGGCCAGGGTCACCAGGTACATCAAGCGGTCCGGAAACAGATGGCGGACGAAAGGCGCGTTATATTCGCCGCTCTTATCAAGCAGGTGCGCGCCGGAGATCTGGCACAGTCCCTGGCGCAGGTTGACCAGACCATCCAGGCTGCCAACCGGCATGGTCAGCAAGGTCAGGTGGTCACTGATCTGCCCACTGATCTTTTCGAGGGCCAGGTCGTGACTGCCAGAGAAAACAATAGCCGGCTTGCCACCTTCGGGCAGAATCAACTCCTGCAACAGGAAAGCGCCCGCTCTGGCGCGGTAGAACTTCTCGATAACCTTGCCGGTTCTACGGACTTCGGCCAATTCAATCAGTTCCGCAGCTTCCAGCGCCAGGATGTGATGGCGCACCCAGGCCGGTGACTGGCCGAGGGTCTGCGCCAGTTGCGTGAGACTGGCCGAGGAAGCCATTAGAAGACGCAGGATTTGCAAGCGTCTTGAGTCCGCCAATAGCTTGATCTGTTCAAAAGCGTGAAGGGTTTCGACTTTGTCCATAAGTCACTACCTTTAATTAAGGAAAAACTTAATCGTTAATGAGTCTAGCACAGAGATATCCTTTTCGTCAAATTTCCTATCAGGAATTTTTGATACAATTCAAGGATGGAACAATTGTATGGAAGTTGGTTTGGGTAGTCCGGGCTCGTCTGGTGCCTGATAACATGGTAAAAAGAGAATCATCAGATCAACATTTTAAACAGGAGATCGAAACCCTACGCGAGAATGAAGAAAAGTTGCAGGCACTATTGCAAGTGTTGCCTGTAGGTGTTTCCATTCTGGGAGGAGATCGAAAACCAATCTATGTCAATCCGGCTTTGGAGAAGATACTGGGGATTCCTGAAGGCAAACTACGCAAAGGCGAATACTGGCAGCGCAAATACTTGAGGAAGGATGGCAGTGAAATGCCAAACGATGAATTCCCCAGTGCACGCTCGCTTAACGAAAGTATAGCAATCCAGGATGTTGAAATAGGCATCGTCAAGGAAGACGGGGAAGTCATTTGGACAATGGTGAGCGCGGTGCCTTTTGAACGCGGCAGTTGGCGCCTGCTCCTGACCATCGCGGACATTACACACCAAAAACGAACTGAAAATTCGCTGCAAAATCGGGCCGAAGAACTGATCGAGCGCATCAAAGAGTTGAACTGTCTGTATGGTATCGCTGACCTGGTCGAGCAGCCAGGGATCACCCTCGAGGAAATCTTGCAAGGGACAGCATCACTGATTCCCCCCTCCTGGCATTATCCGGGGATGACCTGTGCCCGCATTGTGTACGCAGGGCAGGAATACACGTCAAAAGGGTTCAAGACTTCAGCATGGAGGCAAAGTGGCGATATCTTCGTCCATGCGCATCCCCGCGGCTCGGTAGAAGTTTTTTATACAGGGGATGTAGCTGAGGGTGAAACTAGTCCATTCTTGAAAGAGGAACAGAGCCTGGTACATGCGATAGCCGAGCGGTTAGGCCGCATCATCGAACGTCTTAGCGCTGAACAGCTTCTGGTGAAACTGGCAACAACTGACCCACTCACAGGTCTGTATAACCGCCGTCACTTCTTCGACCTGGCTGATATGGAAATTGCGCGCTCCGTACGCTACGGGCATCCGTTGGCCTGCATAATGTTCGATGTCGACTTTTTCAAGCGCATCAACGATTCGTACGGACATCTTTTCGGCGATCAGGTTTTGCAAGCCATGGTCTGGCGTTGCCGGGAGAATATCCGGCGGGTAGACATCTTTGCGCGCTACGGGGGCGATGAATTTGTGATCCTGCTTCCCGAAACGGGATTACGGCGCAGCAAACAATTGACGGGGCGCTTGTGCAGCGATTTCCAGGAACGTGCTTTGAAAATCGAACAGCGCGAGATTTCGATTACCTTGAGCATGGGTCTGGCAAGCATGCCCGGAGACGAAGACCTGGCGTTGGACACGCTGCTGAACCGTGCAGACCAGGCTTTATATACGGCAAAAGTGAGAGGACGAAACCAGGTCTCTATCTGGCGGGAAGCCAAATAGGATATTGTTGACCTACCTATGAACTGTCCCGAATGTGGCGCAGCAGAGGCTGCCTGCGAAACCCGCTTTCACGAATGCATTGCCAAAGAGTTCGAAGACCCGGGGTATGGCGCTGTCCATCACCTGACGGTCGCGGCCTACCTGCTGCAACATTCCAGCAAACTGTCTCGTGAAGGCTGGCTACACGAGCGCGAGTTGTTGAAAGAATTTCTCGTGGAAAATAAGCCGCCCGCTTTCATCCGCCAGCAAAACAAAGACTTGGTTGACAGTAACAAACGTACTTTCAAGATCAAATCAAATGATGGAAAGCCTGTCATCAACAGAACCCCATGGACGAAGACGATTTTAGATATTCGGATGGATAACGCAGAGGGCTATTGCGAGGATGTGACTGATTGGGCGAGATATGTGCTGGAAGAGGCGGAGAAGATTACGATATGATGGTTAGGAAACCCTCACACCGCACGGACGTAAACGTCCATGCTAATAGCCGAAGCCGCCTTCAGCGGCTTAAGCCCGCAGAGCGGGCTTTGTCTACGTAGCACGGGGATTAATCCCCGTGCGGAGATAGGCCCCAAAACCTACTATGTCGATGCGATCGCGTGGCCAAAGTCCGTGCTTGAAGATGTAAAAGGGATTTCACTATGGTACCTTTAACACCTTTGCATCGCACAAACACTTTTTCCAGTACCTCATTATAATAATCTCCCATGACCAGCCATCGCATAGATCGAACGGAAAGAATTCTACTCACGCTCTGGTTCATCTCCAACCTGTGTGTCGGGCTGTTCCTTGTCCGCGATATGGGGATGAGTTACGACGAGCCGAATTATTACCTCTACGCCCAAAACACCGTAGATGCATACAGGTCCTTCTTCGGGCTGGCCTATACCCCCGTCTTCGGCCCGGACGATCTGCCTAATTACGGCCCCGCTTTTATCATCTTTCCTGAACTGGTCACCCGCCTCCTCGAATTGCTATCCCTGAACATTTTTGTTGCGGATATCTGGCACTTCTCGTATTTCATTATTTTCCAACTTGGCGGCCTGTGTTTATATCTTCTCGCACGACGCTGGTACAGTCTCTGGGCTGCGTGGGGTGTTTTACTTCTATACACATTTCAACCCGTCCTTTGGGGACACGGCTTCATGAACCCCAAAGACATTCCCTTCATGGCCTTCTACCTCTTTACTCTGTGGAGTGGACTCTCCATGGCCGATTCATTTGGCGCGAGAGAGGCTGACAGTTTGTCATCCCCCCGGCTGGAACAAAAGTGGATGTCCATAATCGCGGAAAAACACCCGCAATCTATCAAGCTTTTCAAAGTCGAAACGTACACCTTTTTCATCTTTCTTTGCATCGCCGCGCTGACGTTCCCTCTTCGAACCCTTGTGGCAAAATTCGTCACTTTCCTCTACACAGCAGATCCGGGCTCATCCGCAGGCAGATGGTTTAGTTCTATCGCGCCGCAAGCGGCCAGTGTTCCGGTCGAGAAATATATTAGCAGAGCACAAAGCTTATTGTCCTGGATTGAATTCATTCCCCTATTTATGATTGCATTTGTTTTGGTTATCCACTTCATCACAATCTCTTTGAGAACAAAAAACACAACTGCTCAAAAACCGATTGAGGAGGACCACAGGGATCAATCCCATCGTTTCAAACGTGCGGATTTATATGCAGCATTTCGTTCCCCAAAAGTTGTCTTTGCTGGTCTTCTGCTGGGACTGACAATATCCATCCGCGTGCTTGGTCCCTGGCCGGGTATCATCGTTATCTTCTATCTTGCCCTCACACTCCGTTGGAGAGCGCTCTCCGTTATCGTCCCATATTTGTTCTATGCAGGCATCGCGACCTTCTTCACCTGGCCAAATTTATGGCCCGATCCGGTTGGCCGTTTGATAGACAGCCTCCTGCTCATGTCTAACTTCCCCTGGCCCGGACGCACATTATTTAACGGACGTTTATATGAACCCGATGGACATCCCATCTCCTATTTGCCGGTCTTACTGAATATTCAATTGACTGAAGTTCTGGTTGTATTGATATATCTCGGAACATTTTTATTGTTCTGGTTATTGATACGAAAACGCCTCAAGCTGGACCTTCAGCTTGTCCTCGTTATGGGTGCCATTCTCCCACTGATTGGCCTGATCGCCTCCAATGCCACGATGTATGATAACTTTCGCCAGGTCCTCTTCATCATTCCTCCGTTGATCCTGATCGCGGGGCTTGCTTTGGATATGATATTTTCCGTAACAAAGCCCATTGCTATTCGCATCCTAATGCTTATCGCGCTGGCTTTCCCAGGTATCTATGCAGGCGTACAACTACACCCTTATGAATATATATATTACAATTCATTCGTCGGGGGAGTGCAGGGTGCCTCTGGTAACTATGAACTGGATTACTGGCGCACCGTTTTTAGCGAGATGACACTACACCTCAATGAAGTTGCAGCGCCTGATTCAAAGGTTGTCGTAGGGGGCTTCAACAAGACGGTATTTCCGTATGCGCGTTCCGATATCCTGGTTCACAAAAACGGTGAAAACGCAGAACTGATGCGGGGCGGTTATGATTACGCAATTCTCTCCACCCATCATAATGCGGACAGACTTTATCCCGATGCAAAAATTATCTTTTCTGTCGAACGCGATGGAATAACGCTTGGCGTGATAAAAGCCGTGAAGGGCATGGCTCCCAGATGATTTACAAATTCTGTCCAAAATGTGCCACAGAGTTAGTCGAGACCGATATCGATGGGCAATTGCGACAAAAGTGTTCATCTTGCGAATTCGTTTTCTGGGATAGTCCTATTCCGGTCGTGGCCGGCATCGTCGAGCACGAGGGCAAGGTCATCCTGACGCGTAGCAAGGGCTGGCCGGAGAAGTGGATCGGTATCGTGGCAGGATTCCTCGAGAAGGGCGAAACGCCAGAAGAGGGTGCCCTGCGCGAAGTTAAAGAAGAACTGGGCCTGGATGGTGAGATCGTCAGTTTTGTTGGACACTACGCTTTCGAGATGCGCAATCAGATCATTTTTGCCTACCATATCCGGGCTGAGGGCGCGATCACGCTCGGTGACGAGTTGGAATCCATCAAGGCTGTGCCGCCGGATGAGGTCCGTCCGTGGAGTCTGGGCACGGGTCCCGCCCTGAAAGATTGGTTGGCGAGTAGGGGTAACAATTCTGATGGTTGAGTAGGCGGCGTTCGTCCGCCGTATCGAAACCAACTTGCATTTAGAAATTTCAAATTTGTGATTTCGATACTCCGCTTCGCGGTACTCAACCACCGTTGTGAAAATTGGAGAAATTTATGAGTAATTTCCTTGACTTGTTATTCGGTAATACCCCACTCCTCGCCGATGGCGCCATGGGGACTGTCCTGCACGGCCGCGGTGTGGGCTTCGACAAGTGTTTCGATGAACTCAACATCACCTCTCCAGCCGTCGTTGGGGAGGTGCATCGCGAATACATCGAAGCCGGTGCGCAGATTATCCTGACCAATACCTTTGGCGCGAACCGTTACAAGCTCGGCAAGCATGGCCTGGACGGTAAATTGGCCGAGATCAACAAAGCCGGCGTAGAACTGGCACGTCGCGTGGTGGCGGCCTCCTTCAAGGAAGTTTTTGTAGCCGGCGACGTCGGTCCGTTGGGGGTGCGCATTGCGCCTTACGGACGAGTCTCACTTGATGAAGCACGCGCGGCCTTCGCCGAGCAGATCAGCGCGTTAGCCGAAGCAAGTGCGGACTTAATTGTGATCGAGACCGTCAGTGATTTGTACGAGATCCGTGAAGCAGTCCGGGCGGTGCATGATGTTTGCAAATTACCGGTTGTTGCTTCGGTGACGTTCACACGCGATGACCGCACGCTGCTGGGTGACGATCCGGCTAAGGTGGCGCGCACATTGGCCGATGAAGGCGCGGACGTAATTGGCGTCAACTGTTCGGGTGGGCCGTCGCAATTGCTACGCATTTTACGGGCCATGCGCGAGGCTGCGCCGCAGGC
>JBAVJG010000424.1:0-9892 GCA_049687655.1 Anaerolineales bacterium
TCGAAGGATGATTCCCTGTGTACTCCGCCGATGCCGCCGGTAGCAAAGGCTTTTATCCTTGCACTTTGGGCAGCAAACATTGTCCCGGCAACAGTAGTGCCGCCGTTCTCGGTTTTTACAGCGGCGATGGAAAAATCGCGCTGGCTGATCTTGCGCGCTTTGGGATCGTTGGCCAATACGTCCAAGTCCGCTCCGTTCATTCCAATGCGGACTTTGCCTTTCAATACACCGATGGTGGCGGGCACAGCGCCTTCCTCGCGTATTGTGGACTCCATATCTTGTGCCAGTGACAGGTTTTGCGGGCGCGGCAGGCCGTGTGTAATGACAGTTGATTCCAGCGCTACGATAGGCAATGCGAGATTTAACGCACGGTTGATCTCACGAGAAATTGTGAAGTTGGCTGGTGGCATGGATTAAACGAGGAGTTGGTCGTAGAGAGCTTCGAGAGAAAGTTGAGGATATACGCTACCCGGATGCCTTAGTGTCAACGAGGCTGCCGAAACACCCAGGCGGATGGCATCATCCAGATCGATGTCATTGAGCAGCGCAAATAACACGGCCGCGGTCATGGCATCACCCGCGCCGGTTGGGTCACTGATGCGCGTACGGATGGCTGATATATGCCCGGTTGTCTCCGAGGTAGCATAAACCACGCCATACTCTGCCAGTGTGACTAAAGCGATGCGCACACCCTGATTCACCAGGCTACGCGCCGCTTCCATGGCTGTTTCGCTATCGGAGGCTTCAAAAGAGAGACCCGTCAGCACGCCGGCTTCCTTGCTGTTGGCGGTCACCAGATAGTATTTGGGCAGGAATTTTATTAGTCGTTTCGCCAGTGTGAATGCCGCCGTATCGGCGCAAACTGGGATTTTCGCACGCCTTGCCAGGCTGCTGACGGTACGCAGGGTTTTAACCGGCAGGTTTGCATCCACGAAGACCATACTGGCTGACTTGAATAACTCTTCATGCTCTTTCAAATAGGTGGTAGTAATCTTTTCCAACAGGCGCATGTCATCGACAGCATATTGCAGCATCCCGTGTTTATCCACCACCCCCATATAATAACCGGTTGGATAATCTTTGCTGCGCAGGACAGCAGAAACATCTACACCGGCTTTCGATGTGTGTTCCAGAATTTCGTCCCCATTTGTGTCTTCCCCGACCACTGTGATGAGCTGTACGGCCTGTCCTAAGCGTGCCAGGTTCTCGGCCACATTGCGGGCTACCCCTCCGTATGATCTGCGGATTCGGCCCGGGTTCGAGCTGGCGGGCTTGAGGTCCGCTTCGAGACGCCCCACCACATCCATCCCGGCAGCGCCCAGCACAAGCACGGGTTGTCTCGAATTCAGGTTGAGGAAACTGTCCATCATTCCGTCAGTTATACCAGAATTATCGATTGACTCTTTGCCGGTCAACCGGATTCGGAAGACGGGCGGGCCGCATTAGTACTGGATGTTGAGCTTGCTGCCCCTACCCAGTGTTTGATCCCCAGTACGGTTTCAATATGCTTAATAGCTTCAAGCACTATCCGTGGTTCTGGTTTGCCGGTTTTTGCGATCAGTTCGATAGCCTCGATCATTTGCTCGCGATAGGCGATCAGCAGGTCTTTGATTATGTCTTTGTGCTCGTTCCCAATGTTCTGCTTAAACCTTGCCAGTGGAATATTCTGAACCAGGCGTAGAGTTTGTTGGAGTTGAGTTTCTTTATTCAATCCTTCTAATATAATCGGGTTACTACGCCCAATATTTTCACGACTCAAACGCCAGGCTTCAATATGTTTTTCTGGCACGATTTCATTGGGTGTTTTCCAGGTGCCAACCCCGATCCATACCAACCGGACGCCCCGATTGCTGGCATTATCGGTGAAATCTTCCGTAAATTGGCTGAACAGGTTTCTGATGATGTGCCGTGACTGGAAATCGGGTGGCGATGGAATATCACGCGGTTTCAGGTCATCACCGTCTGAGATTACGACTTTACCAGCCTTTAAAATTTCATCCTCCTGTTGATGTGCTTTCTGTATTTCAGGAGGACCGATACTTGCCAGGTATTCGGCCAGGCGATGTCTGCTCATAAAACCGCCCAATTCACCGCGGATCAATCTTTGGATAGTGCCTGTCGAGGAAGTTGGTGGCTCGGATGGATGCGGACCGCCCAGAACTACACGCGAAGCCTGCCCATAAATAAGGGATTTTATGGCTTTTTCATCGAATGGATGCGGGCTGATTGCACTGGGATCTTTGTCTCCGCGACTTACGCTGAAAAGCAGGCGCACATCCTTGGCGCTGACCGGAATACCGTCCAGGCTACGACTTTTCACATCAAGGGGGTCAGTGTACTGATCGCGCAGGTCGATTGCTTGGCGGAAGCGTTCAAATCCCTCCAAGATGGCCATCCCTTTGATCGTTGGCCCAATGACCCGCGGCTGCCCGTTGGGTTTCTCGAATAGCGCGGCGGTATCCAACTCGACCACAACCTTCCCGGGACCACCAATCAGGTTGATGGGTGAACTCTTATCTTCTTCGACCACATCACCTTTACCAATGCGGATCTTCTTTCGGCTTCCGGTAAGCGCCACCTGCAAAATGAACTGACTTGCAATATCAATTTTTTTTATTTCGAAGATGTCGGCCAGGTATGTTGCAGCAGCTCGCAGGGCGAAAATGAAGGGTAGGAGGAAGATCGGCAAGTAACGCAGTGTTTCCGGAGCAAAAACTGCGCCAAATGCAAAATTGATAAAGAGTGTGGGTATATCAGGTGCCGCCCGCGCAATGTCTGGATTGAAAATATATTGGAAGACCAGGCTAAGTTGTTCTCCCCAATCAGCCAGGGAATGAGCGCTGAGAGTAAAGATAAAACCCAGCGCCAGGAACAAGAAGATCAATGCCTGATTGCGCCGCTGCGAACCTTTGACGGTCAAATCAAATGTTCTGTTCAGGACACAATTTGCGGTCCGCCTGAGTTGTTCGCGGAATATACGAGTTTCCTTTTGCAGCATAGTCTCGGTTCTTTGAGAGATAGATGGAACTGTCATTGACTGTTCCTTTCCACCCACTGGATAAGTTCTTCCAGTTCTTCGCGTTCCATGCTGGCACGGCGATGCAGACGATCGTTTTTGACAAGTTCGTCTCGGGAGCGCAGCATCAGGATCTTAAGGGCATCCTTTTGTTTTGATGGCCTATACCTGAGAAGGTTTCTGCTCAATGATTTTGTATATTCCAAAACCGCCTCTACCTGACCGCTTAACTCAACAAACCCGCGCAGCCGATCGATGCGCCCACGCTCGGCATTGGCACTATCCAGCCAGGTAGTGCTCCATTGACGCACAAACTGATCTTCAATGTGCGGAGGAAAACGTGAATTGCTGACACTTGCACTGAGCACCTTGATGCCACGACTCTTAAGCAATTCATATTCTGAACTGATGAGGGTGTTTTCTTCATCCAGATCGTGCGCAGGTTTGCCACTATCGTCAAGAATTATCACTCTCTCTTTGGTCAAACGCGCTTTGATCATACGATTGATAGTTTGCAAGGCAGTTTCAGTTTTGATCTCTATAGGAACAGATTCATTTTCTTCCGGTTTTGGCGCTGGGGCAATGTGCTTTACAGTCTTTTTTTCTGAACGTTCGCATCGATCCCCAATGCGCGCGAGGATGATGTTCAATTCATGAAAAATGCCAGCCAGAGATTTTTCCAATCCGCTGCTGGGTGTGACCGGTTCCATAAGTGCCTGAGTATCGACCGGTTCGGGCCCGGGAGCAGGGGGGATTGGCTTTGGTCCAGGCTGGCTGACTTCGAACAATTCAGCCAGTGTGAATTTTGACAGATATTCGCGCCATAAATCGGCTGCAATCAACGCCGGCAACTGGTTCCAGGCTACGCGATGGCGTGGAGTCTCACTGGGTGCATGGGGATTTATACCTTCGCCGGTAACAGCTTTCCGGACAACCTCTTTATCAAAACCGAAGCGCGAACCCTCATCCTCATCTTTTGTCACCGGGGTAGCATCGATCTTGAAAATTACCTTGATGTTTGGAACCACCTCGATTCCATCGCGTGTCCAGGCAGAGACTTCCAGACGTCGTTTTTGAATTTGCTTGAACTCATCCTCGCTCTGATCTTCTTTTTTGGATGCAAAGGGCTCTTCCTCTTCACGGGGGCCAATACTATGTCGTTGGATATGCAGATCCACAGAGCTGGCGATAAACTCGCCTTTCTCCGTGAAATGAACGCCTGGGCCAAGGGTTTGTTTGAAAGAGGTCGCACTGCGGGTGACAGCGGCGCTGGCCGAATCCAGCCACAACACACCCGGGCCCTTTTTCTTCTCCTCCCCTTCGCGTTTGATCTGCTTGCCATCCCGGATGAAGATAGCCGGCCCATGCCCGCCAGAAAGATATACCAATAACCGGTCGAAGATTTTTTGCCTCTCTGCAAAAGTGCGTACTGGCAAAACAAATTGTGCAAAAAATGCCAGCCAGACGAATAACCCGATTAAGAAAATGACGGCATCGATGATGATAATAGATAGATTAGTTAAGATTCCGCCCAGGTTCCTGATTTGCCAAAAGTAAAATCCCCCACCGATTACAGTCCATAAAAATATGTAGAACCAGGGTCTTTGATAGAAACGTTGTTCATTCATATTCCTATGATTGTATAACAAAACTACGTAAAACGGCAACATTCTTTAGTTTTTACGTTCGGTTACAATCGTGCTATGTTACGCGTAGAATTCCACTGCCACACCCAATATTCAAAAGACTCGTTAACTTCCCCAGAATGGCTTGTGAAAGCCTGCCACCGTAAAGAGATCGACCGGGTGATCGTGACAGATCACAACACAATTACCGGGGCGCGTGCGGCTCAAGAACTGGACCCGGAGCTTGTGATCGTGGGCGAGGAGATCATGACAACACAAGGAGAGATCCTGGCAGCATATGTCAAGGAGGAGATTCCGGCTGGTTTGTCGCCGCAGGAAACAATTCGCATCTTGAAGGAGCAGGGGGCTTTCATCAGTGTTTCCCATCCGTTTGACATTTATCGCGGTGGGCATTGGGATGAGTCAGATTTGTTGGAAATCCTCCCAAAAGTAGATGCAATTGAAGTGTTCAATTCACGCTGCTGGTCGCCCGAGTTCAACCGTCAGGCGCAGATGTTTGCGGAGCAGCATGACATCCCTGGTACGGTCGGATCGGATGCGCATGCCCCGCTCGAATTGGGGCGATCCATCCTTTTGCTGGAGCAGTTTCAGGGTCCGGATGAGTTGCGGAAAGTCATCCGGGGAGGAATTCCCAAGGTGCGCTGGTCGTGGCCCTGGGTGCATCTGATTTCTCGGTACGCAGTCATCCGAAAGGGGGGGGAGCGTGGTCTTGACACGGAAAATCAGCCGTGATAACCTTGCTCCCATCGTGCCCGGCTCGCCTGTTGTGAAAGCGATACCAGGTGGACGGGCGAAATTTTTGTCTCAGCAGGAGAAAGAAGTATGGAAGACGAACGTTTCACTGGAACCGTAAAGTGGTTCAACGCCACCAAGGGTTATGGCTTCATCGGCCGCGAAGATGGCGAAGATGTCTTTGTGCATTTCAGTGCCCTCCAAATGGAAGGCTACAAGAAGCTCGAAGCCGAGCAGATGGTAGAGTTTTCCGTTGAAGATGGTCCGAAAGGCTTGCAGGCTGCCAATGTGGTACTGCTCTCGTAAGACTTAAAGCCTGCTGGCTGAACGTTTTGCGAATTTGACAGGGTTGTCGAGAGATAACCCTGTTTTGTTTGCCAAACTGAAATGGATTTTGTTGCTTACTTGTTCTATAATTTATCAGCTTACCCGTAACTTATTCCCTCTGAGTACGACTATAATTTATAAGGTAGGACTTACGCAATCCGTAAAAAGGTGCCGGAAATAGGGGGTGCGAGCGGCGCTCGCACCCCCTATTTCCGGTCCTCTCACATTCAACTGCGTAACTTCTGTAAGGATTATTCATGGCTGCTAAAGACTTCTTTGGATCGGATGCTAACCGTCGTCGTGTTTTAGCGGCCGGGCATGTGGTGCCGGATCCTGCTCGCTGTGTACAATGCGGGATCTGTTCTTATAATTGCCCGATCAATATTGATGTACGCGCATACGCCTGGCGTGGCGAGTCAATTAAGCACAGTGAGTGTCTGACTTGCGGTGAGTGCGTGGTCCGTTGTCCACGCGGGGTATTACGGTTTAGAAAAACGGATCTATTCGAGGGGTAAACACTATGAGATATGTGATAATTGGTTCTGGAGTGGCTGGTTTTGCCGCCTGCGAAGCCATCCGTAGCCAGGACAAGACGGGGGAGATATTTTTCTTGAGCGATGATCCACATGGATATTATTCTCGTCCGGGGTTGGCTTATTACCTGACCGGGGAGATGGATGCAAAGGGACTCTTCCCGCGCTCTAAGAATGACTGGTTGTATCTTAATCTTCGATACATCAATGGAAGAGTGACGCGTATATGCTCCGGTGAACACCAGATCGAAGTGGATAATAGCTCACGTTTGGAATATGACCGTTTATTGGTCGCGGTTGGCGCCAAGGCCAATAAGCTGGATATTCCCGGCGCTGACCTGGAGGGGGTGGTCAAGTTGGATCATATGGAGGATGCCCGTAAAATCTTGAAGTTAGCGCGACGCGGTAAACGGGCTGTTGTCGTAGGGGGTGGGATCACTGCTCTGGAGCTGGTGGAAGGTCTGCGCTCTCGAGGGGTTAAAGTACATTACCTGCTGCGCGGTGATCGATACTGGAGTAATGTGCTGGATGAGCAAGAATCTAGAATCATCGAGAATCGGCTGGAAGAAGAAGGCATAAAAATCCACCATCACTCTGAACTGATTGAGATACAGGGTAAGCGCGGACGGGTAAAAGGCGTATGCCTGTTGGATGGTCGCACCTTGCGCTGCGATATTCTAGCCTTTGCGATTGGGATTCGCCCGCGCGTTGAGTTGGCACGTGAAGCAGGCCTGGCCATCGATCGCGGCATCCTGGCAAACGAGTATTTACAGTCCAGTAACCCCGATATCTACGTGGCGGGCGACGTAGCCCAGATATATGACCCTTTGAGCAAACGTTCCATCATCGACAGCCTGTGGGGACTGGCTCGTGAACAGGGTTATACCGCCGGCTTGAATATGGCTGGAAAGCGAACGGCGTATGTCAAGAAGATACCCTTCAATGTGACTCGATTGGCCGGGCTGACAACCACGATCATCGGCACGGTTGGGCGGGGAAGAGATGAAGACTTGATTGGCATCGCGCGCGGTGATAGCGAGACCTGGCGTTCCCTGCCGGACGCCATCGTGGCGCAGACAGGCTTTGAAGTCAACCGCATACGATTGTTGGTGGGAGCGAAAACATTGCTGGGTGCGATTGTGATGGGTGACCAACAGTTGTCCTTCCCGTTGGAAAAGATCATTTCCAACCACGCGGATATATCGCCCATCCGCGAAAAACTTTTGCAACCCAATGCACCCATCGGCGATATCATCGCAGATTACTGGACAACCTGGAGAACAGAATATGCTTCGTAATGCCATTGAACTCTGGTTGGCTTTTCTCGCAGCGGCATTAATTACGGGAATATATGCACTGATTGTTTTTTTCACGCGCGAAATTCCTGCGGCCAGCGATTTGTTCGGGCACGGATTGGGGATTTTTGGCTTTTTGCTGATGCTGATGACCGAGACACTTTACAGCCTTCGTAAGCGTATGCGCACTGTGCGATTTGGGCGCATGTCCCTGTGGCTGAAATTCCATATTTTCACCGGCCTGGTGGGACCATATATGGTTTTACTGCACACGTCTTGGAAGTTCAACGGTCTGGCAGGTGTTACGACTTTGCTAACGGTAGTCATAGTCATCAGTGGGTTTGTGGGGCGCTATATTTACACACGCATCCCGCGCACAGCAGATGGGAATGTGATCGAAGGCTCACTGTCTGCTGAGGCGCTTAAGCACGCCCGCCGTTTGATGGCGCTCTGGCATACGGTTCATATTCCGATTGGCATGGCACTTTTCACCGCTGCGTTTGTCCATATCGGAGCGGCGTTATATTATGCGACATTCTTGAAATGATCTGGGAATGAGATCAAGAAGACTGGGTTGTTTTACTGGGACAGGCATCTTTGCCACCATCGTTACTCTGATTGCTATTACAGGAGTAGCTCTTGCAAGTGGTGGTACGATGTTCAGCCCTGGAAAGCTAAATGCCGACCAGGGAACAATTCTCGGCGGCGTCTCCTCTCACGCGGAAATTGTTGGGGATTGTAAACTGTGTCATACTGCTCCCTGGCAACCTGAGACGATGGATGATCGCTGCATCGTGTGTCATGCGAATATATCTGGGGAATTGGGGGATTTAAGCTCGATTCATGGGAAGTTATACCAACTCGATCCTTTGGCCCAGTGTCGCGATTGTCATCCGGAACATAAAGGTTCGCATGCAGTGCTCACGGTTATTGAAGAGTGGAAATTTCCTCATCAAGTGACGGGGTATTTGTTAGACGGCCATCAGGCAAAGGTGGAGAATGAAGCGTTCCTTTGTCGCGATTGCCATGGAAATGATGTCACAACCTTTGATTCAAAAGTCTGCAATAATTGCCATAATCAGATAGATGTGGCTTTTATGTCCGACCACCACCTGGCTTTTGGAGGAACATGCCTGAATTGTCATGATGGGGTGGATACATACGGGAATGATTTTACTCATAACATTTTTGCATTTTCGTTGACTGGCAGCCATGCGCTTACGCTCTGCTCGCAATGTCATCTGGGTTCCAGCAAGGTTTCAGACTTGCAGGTTACTCCTCAAACTTGTTTTGCCTGTCACCAGAAGGATGACCCACATGCCGGGAACTTGGGACAGGCTTGCGATAAGTGCCATTCGACAGAAGGTTGGAAGCCTGCCCAGTATGATCACAATCTTTCAAGTTTCAAGCTGGTTGGGGCGCATGTGGTCGTGGCCTGCGAACGATGTCATACCGATACTCTTTTTGTGGGAACGCCTACGGATTGCTTTACCTGCCATCAACAGGACGATTTTCATGCTGGTCGTTTTGGAACCGAATGTGCGACCTGTCATAATTCCAATTCCTGGCAAGATTGGGTATTCGATCACACACTCGCCGCTTTTCAGTTGACCGGGAAACACATAAATGTCGAATGTGAGAGCTGCCATACGAGTAGCTATCGTGGTACGCCGATGGATTGTGTTTCATGCCATCAAAAGGCTGACCGGCATAACGGCCAGTTTGGCCCGAACTGCGCGGAGTGTCATAATACTGGTGGCTGGGCGGATGTGAATTTCGATCACGGGCGGACGGGCTTTGCGTTGACCGGTCAGCACTCGAGTGTGAACTGCCAGGCCTGCCATGCCAATGGTGTTTATCGAGGTACACCGACGAACTGTTACGGTTGCCATGCTGCCAAAGATACACACGCAGGTCAATTCGGAACGGATTGCGCAGCCTGCCATAGCACCAGCGGTTGGGAAAATGTTACCTTCGATCATAATAAAAGTGCATTTAAGTTGAATGGAAAGCATCAAAACGCTTCCTGTACCTCCTGCCATGCAGACGGTGTTTTCAAAGGCACACCCAAGAACTGCCATGCCTGTCACGCTGCAAAGGATGCACACAATGGTCAGTTCGGGAAGGATTGCGGCGCATGTCATTCTACAAACGGCTGGGGCGCTGCGACCTTCAATCATGCGAACACTGGTTTCCCATTGACCGGTCGGCATAGCAATGCGCAGTGCAGTTCCTGCCATGCAAATGGCGTATACAAAGGTACGCCCAAGAACTGTTATGCATGCCACGCTGCGCGTGATGCACACGGTGGACAATTCGGCACGGATTGTGGAGCTTGTCATA
>JBAVJG010000425.1:0-5028 GCA_049687655.1 Anaerolineales bacterium
CAGATAGGATGATTCTTTTCAGGATATTCATCGGCAGGCCCAGGTCTTCGTGCGCCAGCTTGAACTCATGCGTCAGGTCGATGCGCGAGACGCTGGGATCGTCAGTGTTCAGGGTCACATTCAAGTCGGCCTGTAACATGCGCGGCAGAGGATGGTTGCTCAAGGCAGGGACAACGCCCGACTGGTAATTGCTGGTCACACACACTTCGAAGGTTGTACCGCGCTCGCGTGCCAGGGCAACCACATTTTCGTCATCCATGATGCGCACACCGTGGCCGATACGTTCCGCGCCGACTTTCTCAATGGCCTCGCGCACGTTTTCTGCGCCAGCCCATTCCCCGGCGTGGATGGTCAAATGCAAACCAGCCTGTTTTGCTTCGCTGAAAATCCCGGCGAAGGGCTCCGCAGAGAACTCGGCCTCGTTCCCGGCCAGGTCCATGCCGACGATGCCGTCTTCGATATGCGCGGCTGCCAGCCAGGCCACCTGCTCGGCCAGTTCCGGGCTTTCATGCCGGTTGACCGAAGCGATCAGGCGCACCTGGATACCGAACTCTTCCGCTGCCTGCGCAGCGCTAACGCAGACCCAATCCATCACATCGTGCAGGGGGAAGCGTTCCGCCCGGCTCAAGGCCACCGGCGTGAAGCGCAACTCCATGTAGCGGACGTTGTCACGGGCGGCGTCTTCAACGGCCTCGCGTGTCACCCGGTGGATGACGTCTGGCGAGCGGTAGAACAACCGCAGGGTATTGAATTTGGCTAAAAAGTTCTGGAAGGTGAGCGGGTCTTCATCCTGCACCTGCACCATCCCGCTCAAACGCATAATACTGGCCGGGAGGGTGATGCCATGCGCGCCTGCAATCTCCAGCATGGTTTGCAGGCGCAATGAACCCTCCAGATGGCGGTGCAACTCCACCTTGGGCAGCGCTTTGAAAACGTTCAACGGTGAGGTGGTAAGGCTCACGATTTTTTGTGACGCTTCCGCTTTCTTTTCTTCTTGGCTGGCTTGGCTGGCCCTTTGGTTTGAGCCGGCGCGGGTGTAACACTCTCGCCCGAATCGCTCAGGGTCAGTTGGATGCGGCGCGGCTGGTAAGCGAACACGCGGCTGATGACCAGTGAACGGATATCTCCCATCAGTCCCTGGAACATCTGAGAGGCCTGAGCTTTATATTGCACCAGCGGGTCGCGTTGGGCATAGGCTTCCAGACCGATCGACACGCGCAAGGCTTCCACGCGGGTCAGGTATTCGACCCATTGCTCGGTGATGGCCTGCAACAGCAATTGACGATGGACCTGGTTCAAGACCTGGCGACCGACCTTCTTCGCTTCCGCTTCATCCTGGGCCTCAGCCTGCTCCCGTTTTCCCGCCTCTTGCTGGCGGGACTTTGCGAGTTCTCCCTGTCCCCAGGCCAGCACTAACGCATCTTCGGCCTCAGTCAAGTGCTCCAACACATCTTCGCTCACTTCCTCTTCCGGGCGGTCTTGCAAATAACTCGCGGTCAGGAAAACGTAGCTGAAACGGGTGAAAGCTTGCTTTACCTGGCGATGAGTCTTGGAATCGAAAGCTGTACGCAGACCCTGCGAGAGCGACATGAGCAGGCGCAGTTTGGCATCCTCGTCCTCAGCCGGTTCGCGTTGCAAGGAGGCATCCAGATCGCGAAGGATCTGTCCATTTTCACCGACCAGGCGTTCGCGCTGATTCCCCATGATTTCTTCGCTGGTGTCCAGAATGGTGTCGGACAGTTCGTCCCAGTCCGCGGACTGGAGTTCGCTCCTGTCAATATCAAGCGACTCGTTCAGCCGGTTCTCCACCGCACCGATGACGCGTGTGGCGTACAAAGCTGTCAGTTGTATGGTAAGCATGTCCCTGACGTCGTCTTCGATCTCTTCCGGCTCGTTAACCAGCAAACGCATCTGATTGTTGGAGAGTTTCAATGGCAGGCGGGCAATGCTCTGTAGTTCATCGTTGGCTTCCTGCGGATGAGGACTTTCCTCGGCATCGCGCAGACCCTCGAAGAAGATGTCCAGGGCGTCCAGGCGCTCTTCAAGCTGCTGGTCGAGATTGTCGGCGGTGCGTTCGAGCAGGGACGAGATGGCGCGTAGCGTATGCGCTTGTTCAGCATCGATGGCTTCAGAGACCAATTCAAGGGCGGCGGAGCGTATATCCTCGGATTCGCTTAATTCTTCCAGCAACAGACGCAGGCCGAAACTGGGAAAGATGCCGTTTTCTCCGTAGGCAAAGGGCGGCTGGATCTGTTCGAGCCAGGCCATCAGTTTCCAGGGGCCTTCCTCGTCTATCAATCCAGAAGGCACGCGCGCTTCGATCTCGGTCTGCAGCATGTCGTGAACATCTTCGCTCAGGTCTTCCTTGACGAAGATGCGGTCGCGCTGGGAGTATATGCGCTCGCGCTGGCTGTTGAGCACGTCGTCATATTCGAGCAGGTGTTTGCGGACGTCGAAGTTGGCGCCCTCCACACGTCCCTGTGACTGCTCCACGATGTTGCTGACAATGCGGCTCTCGAGCGGCAGGGAGTCATCGACTTTCAAGCGCTCCATCAGGCCGCTGACCTGCTGGCCCGCGAACAGGCGCATCAGGTCGTCTTCGAGCGAGAGGAAGAAACGCGAAGAGCCGGGGTCACCCTGGCGGGCGGCGCGACCGCGCAACTGGTTGTCGATGCGGCGCGCTTCGTGGCGTTCCGAGCCGATAACGTGCAGGCCGCCCAGCGCCTTGACGCGTTCCATATCATCAAAATATTTCAGGAAATGTTTGACTTCGCCGTCATAGATGCCGTAGACTTCGGGATCGGCCTTGAGCAGCGCCTGACGGCGTTCTTCGAGCGGCATCTCGTAGGGGTCTTTCACACCCACGCGGTTCAACACGCGGTTTATGGCCATGAACTCTTCTTCGGCCAGCTCGCCGCCCAGCTTGATATCGACACCACGTCCGGCCATGTTGGTGGCGATGGTGACTGCACCGAAGGCGCCCGCCCCGGCGATGATCTGGCTCTCCTCGGTGTGCTTGCGCGCGTTGAGCACGTCATGCGGCACGCCCGCCTTGAACACGGACGTGAGCCGCTCGGCAAATTCTGGCCCCAGGTGGAGAAGTTCCAGCGCGGTGGGCAGGTTGTCGGGATCTTCGGGGTTTATGCTGTTCATCCCAAACGGCTGCACGAACTTGCGCAACTGACCGGGGTTGATCCCGTCGAGCGGCGCGTTGAAAGGCACCAGTTCCTCGATCAGACGGCCATCCTCAACACGGTCGTTGGCCACCAGCCAGGCGTGCCGGACGAGCAAAACCTGCACCAATCTGCGCACTGGTTCCGCGCGCAGCCTGTTAGAGAGCATATCCGACGACTCGACCGAGGTGGTGCCCACCAGCATGGGCCGACCCATAACATGCAACCTGACGATCTCGGTCACGATGGCGCGCAGCTTGGCTTCCACCGTGCGGTAGATAATGTCCGGGTAGTCCTTGCGCTTCCACAGTACCGGCTCGGCTTCCGGCGGGTCGTCCGGACGCACGTAGTAGGTGTATTGGTAGCCTTCCTCGTCCTTGTCTTTTTTCTCAATTAAAGCGGAGTGGCTCCCAAAGGCCTGGTATTCCAGGTTGGTTGGGATGGGGGTGACTTCCAGTTCATAGATCTTGTTGAACTCTTCCGCTTCGGTCAGAGCGGTACCGGTCATACCGGCCAGTTTCTTGTACATGCGGAAGTAGTTCTGGATAGTGATGGTCGCGTAAGTGACCGACTCCGGTTCAACCTTGACCCCTTCTTTTGCTTCCACTGCTTGATGTAATCCGTCGCTCCAGCGGCGTCCCGGCATCAGGCGCCCGGTGAATTCGTCCACGATGACGACTTTCCCGGCCTGGACGAGATAATCCTTGTTGCGTTTGAAGAGGTGCTGGGCGCGCAGGGACTGCTCGAGATAGCCCAACAGACGGGCCTGCTCGGGGGTCACGTCTTCAGGCCGGTCAGGGTCCTGGAGCGGCTGCCCAAGCAATTGCTCGACATGCGCAATGCCGATCTCGGTCAGGGATACGTTGCGGTCCTTTTCGCTGACCTCGTAGTCTTCCGGTTTGAGCTGTTTAACGAGTTGCGCCATCTTGCCGTACCACTCCAGGTCACCGGAGGCAGGCCCGGAGATGATGAGCGGCGTGCGCGCTTCGTCGATCAGCACGTTGTCCACTTCGTCGATGATGGCGTAGTGATGTCCGCGCTGCACACGCGCATCCAGGCGCATGGTCATATTATCGCGCAGGTAGTCGAAGCCAAACTCGGAGTTGGTGCCGTAGGTGATATCGGCGCGATAGGCCTGGACGCGGTCTACCATACGGAGCTGGTTCTGGTCCTCATGCGGGGATTCCTTCTTCAGATCGACCAGGAAGGCCTTCTTGCCGTTCTCAGTGACGGCCGCCATTTGCAGCACGCCAACCGACAGGCCCAGGAAATCGTAAATGGGCGCCATCCAGCGCGCGTCACGGCGGGCCAGGTAATCGTTGACGGTAATCAGGTGCGTACCGCGCCCGCTGAGCGCGTTGAGGTACAGCGGCAGCGTTGCGACCAGCGTCTTGCCTTCACCGGTCTTCATCTCGGCGATGGCACTGCGGTGCATGGTGATGCCGCCGATCATCTGCACGTCATATTGACGCAGGCCGAGCGTGCGCTTGGAGGCCTCGCGCACCACCGCGTAGGCTTCGGGCAGAATCTCTTCTAAAATCTCCTGCTCGATCTCGAACTTTTCCTCATCATCTTCGACAGCTTCAGTGGCATCTTTGAGCTGCGTGCGGAACTCGTCCGTTTTGGCGCGCAGTTCTTCGTCGCTTAAAGCTTCGAATTCCGGCTCGAGCCCGTTGATGACCTCAGCCAGTTCGCCTAATTTCTCGATTTCACGTCTATTGGGGTCGCCCCCGAAGAGTTTGACAAAGTTTTGTAACATTTTAGACCTTTCGGGTGGGGATTATAGCACGGGAAGGTATGAGGAAGATAAGAAAAAACCGGACAGGGTTTCCCTGTCCGGTTCATAGTTCTGCTA
>JBAVJG010000426.1:0-3380 GCA_049687655.1 Anaerolineales bacterium
GGATTATGCCCTGGGCGCGAGGTGGGGAAATGGCCGCATGGACGCCCCCATTCGGGGATGAGATAAACGTCCACGCTATTCGCACGAAGTCCGCTCAAGCGGACTAATCGGCTCATCGTCCCCGTAGGGGATCAGTCGATTTTGTAGGTGTAGCCCGGAAGTGAATATCATTCCCCTTTGGGGACGTTGGGACGGGGATGGGGTGGTATTGCCCCCTTTGTCCGCTGGACATCTCTCCCAAATTCCAAAGAGGGGAATTTAGGAGAGACTTGGCGATAGGCATTTTCCTAAAAACTTTGTGTTCTATGCCTGCCCCGGCGAACTTTGCCGGGGCAAGTCTTCGTGGTTATAAACAAAAGCGACCCGTCGCCGAGTCGCTTTTTGGTTCAAATTTTCGGAATTGGACTACTGGAAAGAGGCTACGGCTGGCTGGATATCAGTAAATATCTCAAAGAAGGTCATGAAGCCTACCGTGTCGAGCACATCTCGTATCTTTTCGTTAGGGTTGAGCAATTTGACATGTTTCTGGAAGCCGCTGTCACGCTCCTTGCCCATGGCATGAATAGCCGACCAGCCCTCTTCCATAGTAGAACTGTCTTCACCGTTGAATATCCGTGCGGTACGATGTAATCCGGCAAGTCCGGCGCTGCTTAAAAAGGTAAGTTCGCTCATATCCAATAGTAGGTTGCGCGTTCCGGCATCGTAAAGATTCTGCGCTTCGGTAATAAATTTCTCGTAGCTGCTACCGTCCAGGTCACCTTGCAATTGCATGATGGTGACGGGGGAAGTGTCTTGATTTTGTGAAATAATAATTTCCATAGTAAGTTCCTTTCAGGATAATTATAAGACAAAATAGGTCTTATCGCATTAAATATTTGTTGGAAAACTAATGGGGAAGAAGGTCTGACGTGTTTCCGCAATGATCTCAGTTGAAAACACGGTAGGTGAGACATATCGAGCCTAAAATAAAAAGCGACCCGTTGCCGAGTCGCTTTTCTGGCATCTTTTTCGGTATCTTTTTGCAATGTGCGTAAGTCCTATTTTAGAACTATCTGCTCCCATACCACATCCTGGCAAACAAATTGTCCCTGCGGATGAATTGGTGATATAGTGCAGCCAGGATATGGATGACCACCAGCAGGGTCAGTAGATAACCGAACGATCCGTGGAACATCCGTGCGGGTGACTGGGAGCCGCCGGGAGGTCCGTTCTGATCAGCCGGATCGAATCCGGGAGACGGTCCGTCGAATTCAGGCTGTGAGCCTGTGAAAGCAGATTGGAGCATTCCGCTCTGCGAGGTGAAAGTCACGCCGAGTATAGTGACTGTCAGCACAGTCAGATATAGACCGTAATGGACGATCTTAGCGATAATATCGAGCAACTTGTGACCGGCGGTCGCGTCAGCCGGTCTCTTGACCGTGAAGCGCATCACCAGTCGCACCAATAAAAGCACCAGGATCGTGATCCCGACCGCCATATGAATGGGTCGTAATTGAAAGCCGCCGCTTCCACGCTCCGAAAATACAAAGATAGCTAGATACAAATTGAAGAAAACTCCAAGCGCGACCAGCCAGTGCAAGGTCACATGGACGGGGTGATACCGTTTGGGTTGATTCATAAAAACCTCCATTTCATGGATATAGTTTCTCTATTTTATTCAAGAATTTATGACAGAACATTAGAACTTGTGAAGAGTTTGTGTGGAAAATCAGATTTGGAATCTGTATAATTCAGTGTGACAATTGCGGTTGTAGGTGTAGAGGAAAGTTTGAAGGACAACATCCAAGGAGTCGCCGAAATGAGCAAAACCCTGTTTCCAAGAATATTCACAGGTTTGTTGTTAATTGGCAGCCTCGTGGCCTGCAGCATACCGTTCACTCAGATCGACCAGTCGGAAACCGAGATACCTACATTAATATCGACTGCCGGTCCTACAGAAACCGAGGCTCCCCTACCTACTGCCATCCCCTCAAACACCCCAATCCTCGCGCCCACCCAATTTATTGCGCCTGTTGCGGCAACTCCGAAATTCGCGCCTTTTTGCCAGCCAAGCTCAGCAAGCGTTCTAACTCCAACCCCTTTCCAATGTGAGATTCCGATTGCTGAAGAGAGCAGCGTCTATTGCTCGAATAAAGTTCCCTATAATTTGATCTTGATCAATGAAGGCTCAACCTATGAATCGCTCAGTGAAGACATCACGTGCTCAACTGCGGGCAGGAAAGCTGGCAAACAGATGCTCACTTGTACTGGCCCTGTGGGATTCCCGTTTGAATTAAAAGTTTGCGATCCGGCCTGTGCTATTCCAACGTTTCAGGCAGGGACAACGCATTGTCCGCAGACCTACAACTTTAACAACCTTTTGAATTGCTGCGAACAGGAACCGCAACCGATCGATCAAAACTGTGTGGTACTCGAACTCCAAACCAAAAGATGTGCCGTGGATTGCAGTGAGTTTAACAATAACAGGTCGGCCTGCGAGAAAAATTTTTATGCTTGTGAATGGGATGTCGAGCGTAATGTATGTCAGCTGAGAAAATAGAAAGCGGCGGCATCCACGTTCAAATCCCCCTGAGGACTTCGACGGGGATAAGATAGCCGATAAATTAAAAAGCAGGCGTGGATATTCCGCTCCTGCATCGTAAGTCACTCCGCCCCCTCCGTCGGTCCATACTGGGCCAGCAGGCTGGCAATCGGTCTCAATTCCATCCACCACTGTTCACGCGGGCGCTGGTATTCGCTCTCCACCATGCGTTCGAAGTCGCGCATATCGTGGAACTGGATCTTGCCATTCTGCAGGCCAATGAAGGCGTTGCGATCCCCCTTTGTGCTGCACTCTTCGATCAGGAATTCCAGGCATAGGCTTGTTAGACGATTGGCCTGGATGCGGTCAAAGGGCGAGGGGTCGCCGCCCTGCTGGAGATGGCCCAGGATAGCCGGACGCACATCGAAGACATCCTTGCCTTCTTCTTCAAATAGCGCACAAATGAAATGGGTGGTGTAGATCGGGTTGGCATATTCGTTGCGGATCATCAACCCCAGCCGTTTTCCAGACTGAAAGCCCACGGTCAATTTTTCCACATCGGCTTGCAGTTCTCGCAGCGTAATGCCTTCCTCGTGCATGTAGACGCGTTCCGCCCCCGTCCCCAGTCCGCCCATCAGGGCCAGGTAGCCGCAGTAATGTCCCATCACCTCAACCACAAAACAGCGACGGGTTGCCACAGCCGACTGCTTGATCTTGTCCACCGCATCCACAATGCTGTTCAGGGCCGTGTCCGCACCGATGCTGAGCTCCGACCCGGGCAGGTTGTTGTTGATCGAGGCAGGTAAACAAATGATCGGGAGCTTGAA
The DNA here is from genome assembly GCA_049687655.1 of Anaerolineales bacterium. Taxonomy (GTDB): domain Bacteria; phylum Chloroflexota; class Anaerolineae; order Anaerolineales; family Villigracilaceae; genus JAABUE01. The sequence continues at coordinate 3,349 of JBAVJG010000426.1, forward strand.
AGCCGGATAATTCTGACGGTTGGTCAACAGCA
>JBAVJG010000427.1:0-3720 GCA_049687655.1 Anaerolineales bacterium
ACAACTGGGGCCATATCGGCGGGCTGATGGGCGGGCTGATCTTCGCCTGGTTCGCCGGGCCGCACTGGGAAGTGCAGGGAATCACTCCCAATCTGTACATCGAAGACCTGCGCGAGCCGCGCGATGTCATCGTGGGAGTTGCTGTGGTGACCATCATCTTTTGCACCCTGGCCGCAATCGGGATGTGGTTTCCGTTTGTACAATAGCAGTAAGTAAGAAATCCATATGCCAGTTGTGAACATACTCGTCGGCATTGGCTTGTTATTCTTCGGGCGCAGAGCCTTCTGGTTGTTCATCGCGGGCGCCGGTTTCGTAGCTGGTCTGTCCTTAGCGAACGGCATCCTTCAAGTCCCGGAATCGATCGGTTTGATTATCGGCATTGGGATCGGCCTTTTGGCTGCGCTGCTGGCAGTTTTTCTACAGCGCTTTGCTATCAATCTGGCCGGGTTTCTGGTGGGCGGTTATATCGCTTTACAAATCCTGTCCATGCTCAATCTGGAAACGGGCTTTTTGACAACTATGCTGACGTTCATCATCGGTGGGGTGATCGGCCTTATCCTGGTCAATATGTTTTTAGGATGGGCGCTGATTTCGTTATCATCGCTGGCTGGCGCGGCATTGATCGTCAATGCGATCAATCTGGACGGCGGTGTGAGTGTGGCGGTCTTTGTGATTTTGGTTGTGATCGGGGTTTTCTTCCAGGCCAGGGAACTGCAGGCTAGCAGGCGCAACTAGCATGGCTTGTAGAAAGCCAGGAAGCCGATATGAGTCTGTGGTCTAAGATCCAGATCGGACTGGGCGTCATTGGATTCTTACTGGCCCTCGTGGGGGATAGATTCTCGATCCCGCTCCTGCTGTATGCCGGAATCGCAACCTTCGGCGTTACTTCCATTGTGGTGGGTTTGGAGGCCATGCTCACCCAACGGATGGTGCTCTCCCGCCAACGCAATTACAGCGAAACTTTTCTCGGTTTGGCTGCCTATGCACAAGGAGTGCAATTCAGCCTGATCGGGCTCTTTTTTATCGGAGCTTCAGTCGCGGCTTACCTCGACAATGGCGATCAGATTTTCATGTACTTTGTCAGGCGTCCCTGGTCGGTGTTGGTGGTGATCGGGATGTATTGTCTGATGCAGGCGGTTATCATGGTGGGAGGCTCGATCGAGCAGAAGCAGAGAACTCGTTGGGTCCTGATGCTCGATTTCTTCGCAGGAAGATTGCTTCCTGGAACAATCTTTATCGTCATTGGTCTCGGCGCGCTCGGTTTGGGACTCTTCGAGTTCGTCGCGCCCACGCAGTTTGATGCGCTTGGCGGTGGATTTTTAGAAGTTTTGTTTGGGGGATAGGCCAACTATTCCGTCTGAACCACTTCAACAACTCTATTTCTTCCGGAAGGGTCAGCCTTGTGTGTGACTACCCGCTGCGGGAAGGGGATTTCGATTCCCGCTTCGTTGAGCGCCTTATACATGGCCGTGTTGACGCTGTCGAACATGCGCCGTGTATCCACATAGGAATCAAGCCACCAGCGCACCCGGAAGATCAAGGCCGAATCGCCGAATTCCAGGAACAACGCTTCTACCGGATGATCGCTCAATACGCCCTCGACCTTGCTGACCGCTTCGACGAGCACTTTCCGGGCCTTTTCGATATCTGTCCCATAGGCGACACCCACGCGGATCTGGATGCGATATTGTGAATCCGGATATGAATGGTTGACGATGAGACTCTTGCCGATGACCGAATTCGGAACGATGACCATGCGGTTATCCCGCGTGCGGATGCGCGTGCTGCGCAACCCGATGTCAACCACATCCCCCCAGGTACCCAGGTCCTGGATTTCGATGCGGTCACCGATGCGGAAGGGTCGGTCGACCATGATCACAAACCCGTTTATGGTATCTGACAATGTAGCCTGCGCTGCCAACGCGATTGCCAGTGAACCGATCCCCAAAGTTGTCACCAAACCGCTCACTTCCACGTTGAAATAATCCAGCAGAATGATGATGACAATCAACGTCAGAATGATGAGGACGACACGCCTGAAGAAAGGAAGCAATTGTTCGCCAAGTTCAATCTCCCCGGTCGTCGCCAACTGTTCCCCATACCAACTGGCGATGTTGCTAATCAGACGCCATACAACGACAAATCCGACCAGTGAAAAGAGCACAAAGTAGACTTGCTCGAGATCAAAACGCAGGAACTCAAAAGCTTCCCCCAGGCGATTAAGCGCAAATTGAAGGGCATAGATTAAAGCCAGCCAATATAGCGGTGGTGTGATTGCATCCAGAATCGCATCGTCCAATGTATTCTTCGTAAAACCCGTAAAACGGCGGATGACGCGACCAAATATTATGTTAATCACCCAGCGTCCAAGAATAGCCGTCGCCAGAAGGACACCGATTGCGAGACCAATATCAAACCATTGATTCAACGTCAAGTCCAAAAAGTTCATAAAACCCTTCCTCTAAAGCTTTTATCGAATCTCAAATATCATTCCTCCACTTGTCCCCTGCACATCCGGGAAGAAGGCCTGCCAGGCGCGCGCAGGCAGCACGCGGAACTCGCCTGCCTGCGTGGGGATGAGGCTGTAGGTCAGTTCGTAGGTTCCGGCGGGCAGGTAATCGGCTGTCCAGGTGATGGACTCATCATGGATCTGCGGCTCGTTGAAGTACCACCAGCCCCATCCGCGCGCGAATGGATCGGCAGGATCATATATCGCCTGTACATCTGTTCCGTCCTGGCCTTGCTGGCTGGTCTTAAGGGTCTGGTTGAGGATTTCTGTCCCGGCCGGGATGTGGTCTTCGAGCATGACGTAGTAGGAGTCGTTGGGCAGGGTCAACGTCAGGCGGGCGGTGAGTTGGGCGCCGGGGGCAAGGTCAACGGTAGAAAGAGGCGTACAGTCCGTCGCCTGGGTTTCCACCCCGCTCGGTGGCTCCCCACAACTCTCATCGAAATAAGCGCGGCTGACATCCATGCCCTTGTTCAACGGCTGGACAGACTCGACCAGTCGGTTGAGCAACAACGAGGCGCGATAATACAGGCGTCCCAGGCCGGATTCGCGTTCGATGACCAGTTCGTTGGGAGACGCCAGGGAGAGATATTCGAGTGGGACAGTGGCGCTGACCGGAATGAAGATTTCGGTGCCGCTGACATCGCCGGTCGCTATTTGCGCGTCATTGAGACTGGCTGAAAACCCAAAATCAGCCTGCAACTCGCCGAAGCCTTTCATAGCCTCGGTCAGTGCCAGGATGACCCAGGCGTCTTCGTAAGTAGAACCCCACAGTCCTTGCGCTTTGCGATTGGAAGTCAGATAGCGCACAGCTTCGATCAACACCGGCGCAGCTGGATCACGTTGCGCCAACGCATAGGCCACAACCGCCGTGGTGTAGAGCGGTGTGCCAGGATTGCGCCAGGAGAGGGTCTCACTTTCCCAGTTGGAACTGCTGCCCGTGCGGACGGCGGCGGCTTCCAGGTTGGCAATCAGGTCACGGGTGCGGCCATTGCTGGGAGATACAGCTTCGAGGCTGAGCGCCAGCAGCGCTTGCGCCCAGGGGCTGAGTTGGTCGCGTTTGTCGTACATGGTGCCGAGTATAGAAAAATCTTGTTCCTGCAAGCCGCTGGTCTGACTCAGAGCAAGGAAGGCGAAGTTCAGGCGGTCGAGTTCCCAGGGTTGGAAGGTTCCCAGCGTGGGATCGGATAATGCGTATTCCCGCAAATATTCTT
>JBAVJG010000428.1:0-1520 GCA_049687655.1 Anaerolineales bacterium
AGCCCCAGCAATACACAATATACCAATTCGCCATCCAGATCAAGATAATAATCGGGATTCTTCCGACGATGGGGGAGGATCACAATTTTGTCAGTCTCATGATCAAGTTCATCGATGGCTTTGATCATATGGTTCGTACGATATTTCCTCCCACGAAAACCAACCCTTTGATCGGTTACGAAGAAAAATCCGGTATCTTTGATATGAAAATGATTTTCACCCTGATTGGTTCGTTGAGCAGCCAGACGGACCGGTGCAACATATAAAATTACTTTTTCTTTCTTGCGAAGCACCAGGTCGCTGGGCCGCTTGAAAAAGGAAGTGTTTACATCAGGAGGTGTGCGAAGAATATCCGGGCTTAACTCCGATAATGCAGATATATTGCCAGAAATGATTTCCTCGAGTGGGCCTGTTCGGAGCCTGGTGACCGCGCGCGCCGTGGGTTTATCAAACCAGACATGTTCCAGGTCTGGATTCCCGCTCGCGCGAAGTTTGACCTTCGCAGTTTCAGCGTGCTGCTTATTGAGAATCAGGTTTAGGTCCTCACGGTTCAACTTTTCTCCCTGGTATAACCAGGCAAACGTTGAATTGAGTACTGCATCAATTTTTGTGAAAGTCCAATAACGAAATGGAAATTCTGAAACCAGGTGCGTACTGCAATATGAGCAGGAGAGTTCAAACCGCGCTCCGGGAAATCCGAACAACAGTTTACGATCAGTTTTTTCCGCGTGAAAATCCCTGCCACAAAACGGGCAATGGTCTGGGAGCATCTGATTCGTCTTGTCAAGGAGTGCCAGGTTTTGTCGATATAAAACGAGCCACAGGCCATCCACAAGCAATATAAAGACGCCGACACCCAATGCCAGAACGAATAAGCGATGAACATTGACCAGAAGCTGTTTAAGGCTGGGGATCAAAAGGTATGCAACGATGAGGATAATGAGGGCAGGGATGCTGAGAACTAAAAACTTGGCCCTTGTATATAACGAGTGAACAAGGGTCCAAAACCAACCGTAACTTGTCACCGATCCACTCTTTCAGAAAATGAGCCGAATACTTTGGGAGAGTTCCAAAAAAGGATGGGTTCTTCCCCAAAGATAATTGGCTTTTCTACTCTAATCATATTATAGAATTACTTTCAACTCAAGTTCTGACATAATTAATACCATTTTTCGAAAAACGTGCAGACGAATTGAACATTCTGTCATACCGCAGAACCCAACCGAAAGAGTCCTTAACGGGTGATGGTATTCAATAACACGCATACAAGAAGGACTCTATTTATGAACTGCTATAACATTTCGGTGAGTAATCCTCATTGTACTCGTTTTGGACTAAAAAAGGTCCAATTCGCCTGATGATTTCAAGGTCGACTCTGAACATACCTTCCGCTCGATCCATTATTGTCTCTGAATATGATATTGGTTACAATAACATCACCTTTACAGGGTGCTGTGTAAATAATTTAGGACTTACGCACATTGCGAAAAGATACCGAAAATATGCAAGGAGAAGTAGAA